>CAYWZD010000170.1:0-8193 GCA_964462755.1 uncultured Victivallales bacterium
GTCAAGCCCAATCGTATTTCATTGCCCACTCATTTCAACTTTTGACGGTCGCACCCCCGGGGCGCATCCGCCAAAAGTCGGCAATATGAAAAAATGAAGGGAAGGATGCCAGATTTTTGAACTCAACAGGCTTCCTTGAAAAAGACGAATTTTCCGTGATTCGGACTTTTGGCGGTTGCGCCCCCGGCATGGAGAGTCATGTCCGGGGGCGGAAAAAGAAGGTTGACAAAAGCGGCGCCCTCCAATCCCTGAAGCAATGACGGAAAGGACAAGAAGCTGATTCCGTTCGGGGCAGGGGAGGGGGAGGGGCCCCGTTTCATTTTTCCGAGGCAATTTCTCCGGTGCGGTCCAGAATGGTCTGACTGCCGTTGTCCATCTTCATAAGGACGGGTTTCTTCAGATTGCCGAAGTCGATTTTCGAGACATCGACCATCTGGACGCGGCGGTCATTGGCCGTATGATAGTAGAAGGTCTTCGCCGGCATGTCGTAAGCGATGGTCCAGCAGGTGGAGCTGCGCAATTTCCGTAGCGGATTTCCTGTCGGCTTTTCCCCGGCTCCTTCAGCGGCTCCGAGCGGAACGTTGAAGTTGTCGAGGATGCGGAATGCTTCATAAAGAGTCTCTTGTCCATTGGGCGTTTTTCTGGCCGTATGGGTAAAAACGACCGCCCGGATGAAGCGGGACGGCGGGGTGAAGTCCCCCGGAAGCCCGAGGAATCCGCTGCCTCCGCCGAGGGGATTAAGGCGAAGACCGTCGATGTCGATTTCCGGTTTCGGCGCGAGTGTCATTCCCGTGTAGTTGCGGAGATTGATCAGGTGCCAGTCATACGTCGGAGCATTGGTGATGACGCCCAGAGCACTGTTGAAAAACTTCGGTTTCCCGCCGACCCATTCGATGATGATCTGCTTGCCGGAGGGTTCCGTGATCATGAGGTGTATGGGGGCCGGGATTCCGAGAATGGGTTCGGTAATCGCCGCCACTTCGATTTTGGAGAAGGCCGCGCGGACTTCCTCAATATTGGCGCAGGTGGACAGAAGATAGGATGCCACATCGGTCGGGGCGATCTGCCGGTCCCAGCGGGCGGGATCGTATTTTGCATATTCGGCAAAGCCGGGATGATAGAACAATCCGACCACCAGCCCTTTTTCATTCATCGCGTCGGCGTAGCGTCCGGCCTCGAAGAGTTCGATTCCGGCTATGCCGTAGACGCCTTTCCATTGGAAGGCGCGCATCCCTTCCGGAACCCGTGCGCTGTATTCATGATTGCGCGGGAGAATCATGATCCGGGACTTGATGTCGGAGGTTCCCCATTCCATTGTGCGGGCGTAGACAAGATCGCCGTTCTGTGCTTTCAAGGTGATCCCCGTGCAGGCCTCAAGCCGGAGGGAGGGCAGGGCGAGCGTTACGGCAAACAGAATGGCGATGACGCATTTTTCAACAGGTCTCATTTTTCACCTCTTTCTTTTTGGGATTTTTCGAAAAGAGCGGAAAGTTTTTCCAGCGTAACCGGTTTCAGGAGAATATCATCAAAATCTTTCATGTCAAAGGTCTTGTCCGCGATCACGTCCGCGGTAACGGATATGATTTTGACATGGGCGCATGCCGGATTCGCACGGATTTCCTTCGCCAGATCGGTTCCGTTGATCCTTGGCATCCACATGTCAGTCATTACGAAATCGGGAACATCCTTCTTCAGTATTTCCAGAGCTTCTTCCCCGGACTGTGCCGAAACGGCATTGATTTTCAGCGTCTTGAGCATTGCCGAAAGAACTTTGAGGTTCAGAGGGATGTCGTCCACCAGAAGGACCTTGATATCCGGGAATGTCCCGAGCCGGCTCTCCTGCTCAGCGGGGGCCTCCACCGGACTTTTCACCCGGAAGGGCGTGCCGTTGAAGAGCAGAGTGAAGACACTGCCTTTGTCCGGGATGCTTTCCAGCGTGATGTCTCCTCCCATCTTTCTGGACAGACTCCTGGAAATGGCAAGGCCAAGGCCGCTTCCCTTGTAGTGATGAACATTCCGGACGGTATCCTGCTGCACAAATGGTTCGAAAATGGATTCCAGACAGTCCTCCCGGACACCGATGCCCGTATCTTCAACCGCCACTGAAAATGTTCCTTCCGAAGCCGTTTTCGGGGTAAAGGAAAAGATGACCCGAATATGGCCTTTTTCGGTAAATTTAACCGCATTTCCGACAAGATTCATCAGAATCTGCCGGAGCTTGAAGTCATCGATGACCAGAAGGGGAATGTCAGACGGGACAACGAAAGTCAGGGAAAGCCCTTTCCCTTCCGCCTTGCGGGTGAACATGGATTGGATTCCGGCCACGGTGGCGGACAGATTTGTCTCGACCGGGGTAATCACCACCTGATTCGCCTCGATCCGCGAAAAATCGAGAATCTCATCGATAAGGTCAAGAAGGGCATGTCCCGCCGCATGAATGGAATCCAGATATTCTTCCTCTTCCTGATGCGGGAGATGTTTCTGTTTCAGAAGATCGCTGAGCCCGATGACTGCATTCAGCGGGGTCCGGAGTTCATGACTGACAGTAGCCAGGAACAGGCTCTTTGAACGGCTGGCATTCTGGGCTTCCAGAAGGGCGGAAGTCAGGCGGCGCTGCGAAGTGTTGAAGTCTGTCATGTCGATGAGGTTGGCAAGAACATACGCCAGCTTTTCCTGAACAAGGATCGGACTGGCGAACAGCTGATATTCCCGTCCGGCGAGTTTCAGTTCCTTGACGTGGGTTTCATGATCCTGATACACGAGTTTTATGGGGCAATCCCTCGGGCAGTCCGGATCGCAGTAATCCTTCAGGCAGTGACAGGACAGGTCCATTTTCGAGTCGTTTATGATCTTTTCAGCAGCATTGTTCGCACAAATAAGGCGGTAATCCGATCCAAAAAAGAAAATCGGAATTCGGATATTATCCAGAATGAGAATTTTTTCATATTCGCTGCGCTCCAGCTGGGTACGCCGTTTCTTGCGTTCCTGGATAATCTCGATCATGTGCGAGATTCCCTGCAAAAATTGCATATCCTGCTCGGAAAGAACGGCCCTTGCCCGCTCATACACAATGGAAACATCGCCCCACAGGACAGGACCGTCGAATATTCCGGCCACGAAAAAGGAATGAACTTTTCTTTTCGGAAGGCTGTCGAAATCCAGTTCGGCATTGGTTTCCCGAAGAAAAGCCTCATAGTCCGGAACGGCAAAGGGTTCGTGATTTTTCAACTGATTCAGCCAGGGATCGTTTTCCTGCAGGCTGATCGAAGTCAGCGTGGGCGCAACAAAACCATTGTCGGCCGCTGAATACTCAAGCAGTGTCAATATCCGGTTTTGCTCCTTATTATATTGATGAAGACAGCAGCGGTCCGCTTTCATATGTGCGCAGAATGTATGCATGACGAGACACATTGCTTCGTTGTCGTCCTCCACATTCAACACGATCTTTTCCAGAAGGGAGTTGAGGATTTTCTGCTGTTCGGCATAGCTGCGGAGACGCAAATTCAACTGCCGTTCAGCCGTAATGTTGCGGATAACCGTCACGGCTCCGGAAAAAGATCCGTCCGGCCTCCGGAGTGGAGCGGACTTTGTTTCCACATGATACCGGGCGCCGTTATGGGAAACCAGAACGACATCGATTCCGGAAGATGAGGAAAACGGACAGGATGGACTGTCATAAGGAATGGGGAAATCGTCCTCCGCGTTGACAAGTCGGATGCAATGATTCATTTTCTGTCCGATCAGCTCGCCGGGGGCGGTTCCGGTCATAAACTCCGCGACAGGGTTGACAAGGAGAATCGTTCCGTCTTCTTCTGTTGCAATGACACCGTCGCCGACGGAATCCAAGGTCAGTTTGAAACGGTTCATGAGTTCTTCCACGTTGTTCTTTGCCTTGTGGAGTTCCTCGACGTCCATGGATGCCCACATGACCGTTTCCGTTCCGAATATCTTCGCGGGAACCCTGACGAAATCCGCCCGGCGATGGCGGTTTTCCGAGATGTATTCCAGTGATATCGGAAATCCTGTTTTGAAAACCCGGTCCATGCTTTCCATGAAAGTTTCATGCAGGTCCGCGGGGAACTCTTGAGGCGAGAAAAATTTTCCGTCGAACCCGGTATCCCGGTTTTCCTCGTTGTAGTCGAAATAGATTTTTCCCTCGGCGTCTGCGATCGCAAGCCGCACCGGAAGATGAGCCAGAACCGCTGTCATCCGGCGGGACATTTTCCGGCAGCGGCAGAAACTGAACGCCAGAATCGCCGCGAAGAAGGCGAGAATAGCCGTATAAATCAGAATGGGAATGATGATTTCACGATGACGGCCCCAGAAACTGTCCGGGGTTCCGAGAATAGTTGCATTTTCCGGAATGAGAAAAGATGGAACGTGATAATATTTCAGCATCGGCCAGTTCAGGAACAGCGCCTGCGGAATGTAGCTGTCTTCCAGATCGGATACTTTTTCTCCGCGCAGGATGCGGATGGTCTTTTCGGCAGCCTCGATTCCCATTCGTTTTCCTTGTTCAACATAACCGCCGACCACGGGAAAGCGCAACATGGAGTCAAACATGACGAACACCGGCACGCCGGGCCGGTTCCCGAGACGGTACATGAGATATTCCAGAGAGGCGAAATTGATGGCGCGCCGATTATACCAGCCATAGAACAGAATCATCGTGTCCGGGCCAATGTCCGCAATCCGGGAAAACATTTCCTCAGTTGTCGTCGTCGCGTTGTCGATGTAAAGAAGTTCCAGTCCGGGATTCTGGCGGAGGTAGGTTTCCGTCTGAATCTTGATGCGTTTCCCGGCGGGAGTCCAGTTTGTGAGGAGCAGGAGTTTCTTCTTTTTCGGGAAGAGATGCCGGGCCAGCCGGATGTTTTCCACCGGGCTGACTTTCTGGAAAACGCCGACCGTATTCAACCGGGCGAGAGCCGATTTCTTCTCGAAGGTTTCCTGTCCGCAGAAAATAACGGTTGTTTTAGAAGGAATCCTGCGGACATTCTCGCTGATCATGGCAAACGCTTTTTCTCCGAAAGCGACCACGACGTCATATTCTCCCGCGCTGAGTTTTGGCAGGATCGTGGAAAATTCCCGATGGATCGCCTCCGATCCCTGCGGCTGGTTGAGCGTATCGATTTCCATGTGGGTCAGAAAATAAGAGACGCCCGAATGACTTAGCACGTCAAGGTAGCTTGTCACCTGCTGGTAGTATTGCGCAAATGACAGGTTGAAAGGAGAAATCAGAAGAACTTTTTTGGTATCGGAAGATGAGTTCTGCGGTTGGGCAAACAACGGGAAGAGAAAAAAAAGAAGAAATGCAAGAGGAAAAAAAATCCCCCTTATCCCGGAAGCACCTCGAGTTCCCATAAAACCTTCCCCTCGCGCCGGACGATCCAAAAGCTGCCGCTTATTTGTAACAATGTCATAATATTATTGCGTATAATTTCTTTTTCAAGCATTGATCGGATAAATAATAATTATTTCTTTGTTTTCAGGGAAAAATACTGGAAAATACTTTTTGCAACACAGTAAGTCCTTCGCAATGATTTCAGAATAATACTCGGAAGGTTCTGGTTTTTTGCAGCAAAAAGAAAGACTCGCTGTTTGATTTTTCCGTCATGGCTCTGTATCTTAATCATAAACTGAGGAAGTTCATCCGCATGAAAAAAATTCTATTCTGTCTTTCCGCTGCTGCGCCATTGTTTATTTCCGGCTGCGCCGATTGGTTCCGGGACGACCGGCCGATTCCCGTCAAGCCGCCCTATGAACAAGTGCAAAACGAAAATAACGGAACTTATTCCGATGCGGAAGCGGTGAACGCCATGACAACCGCCATCGCCATGCAGACAACCTTCCGCAATCTTGGCCCCTTCGTATTTGTACAGGACAAGAATCGTCCCTGTTCCAAATTGGGAGTGGAAGTGCTGGGCTCCTTATACAGAATGGAAATATCCACATCCTCTGCCCGCCTGATGCTGGTGTTTTATGATAAAATCACCCCGCAGGGAGAATGGACGGTGAGTGTGGTCCATTACAAGACCGACAAGGTTTTTTTTACCAAAACCCTTCAATTGTCCCGCTGATTGAACGGGAGAAATGATTCCCGACCGCCCCAATGGACTGGTCGGGATCGGGCTTCTTATTTTTGAGGTTCCGGGACAACTCGAACAAGAGCGGACATATATGGCTCCAGTTTGAACTGCGGTCCGCTTTCTTCTTTTCCCGTCAGGGGATTGAAGAAGACGACTTTGCCGGGAACGGTTTTCAGATGGAAACTCTGCGGCTTGCCGGTCGGATTGAGAATTGCCAGAAGAAACCCTTTCGGGTTCCGCCAGTAGCTGACCGCCAGCGCCGGATTGTCCGTATCCGCGGTCTCGGGCTTCGGAAGCCAGTAGGGATGGAAGGTGCTGTTCTCCATTCCGAAGTCAAACTGACGGTCGCGGACGGACAGCTCCACCTCTTTGTTGATGAAATTCGGATACAGCATCAGATTGTGCGTAAGAACCAATCCGAGAATGTGCGTGGCGACCGCCGGACTTTGAATTTTGGCCGGGTCCCGGTATTGCGGCAGGAACATCCGGTCCGGTCCGACTTTCACCGCATTTTCATAACGGAACTCATCCAGGGTCAGGAATTCCAGCGGATAGGTATGCTTGATGCACTGCGCCCTGTATTGCTCTCCCATCAGAATAATGTCGGAAAATCCAACAGCGGTGGAAAATTCGGCGGCGCCGGTATGAGTGACTGTCAGGGATTCCGGATCGGTCATCCGCTGGGCCAGATAAATGCGTTCCTGGAATTTTCTACAGTCGAACACAGGATGGAAGAGCTCCCCGTTTTCCGTGAACACATCGGTTCCGAAACAGTCGTAATAAACGCCGTCCCACCGGAATTCCCGGAGATGGTCTGCGAAAATCTTCAAATACAAGTCCTGCCAGTCGCGGTCGCGCAGATTTCCCTTCCAGGCCATGCCGCCCATTTCGCGAAGGTCATATGCACGGGCGGGATAAGCCTTCCAGCGTTTTTCAAAGTAGGACCACTCCGGAATGTTGTCCATGATGTAGAATGGGAACTGATAGAAAAGAAGAGTTCCTTTCTTGCCCGCGAGCAGTTTCCGGAGACCTTCCGGATTGGCCGCCGTTGCGGTGGAGCCGCAATATTTGAAAAGGCTTGAAGTCTGCCACAGAAGATCGAAGTTCGAGTTCTTCCCGGCACGGAAACGCAGTTTTTTCCAATTCTCTTCCGAGGGACGGAAGGGGTAGGGAGACAAAGCGAATTCGAACAGGTGCTTTTCTCCTTTTTTGAGTTTGAGGGGAGCATTGATGAAACTGATTTTCACCCGTCCGTCGGAGTTCACGGTCAGCCAGGGATGGTCGAAGTCGGCCGCCGCGGGATACAGTTTCGGCGCATACCAGACCAATCCGCGATCCATTTCGCCGATCTGGACCTCGTTATAAAAATGATTTGTGCGCCATTCTTTCCGTTTTTTTATGTCTACCGCGCCTATCTCCGTCCAGGAGTCGTCGCTGCGATGGAGAAACTCGATCCGGTGCAATCTGAAAGAGATATCTCCTGTCTGAAGAGTCATGTCTTTTTCCGCGTCAACGGCAATTCTGTAGTGAAGGAATCCCATATAGTCGATGGACAGGGAGAGCTCTCCGCGCCAGCCGGGACCTTGTATCGGAGCGAGCCCGGCAATGCGTGAATTCCCGGGCGTCCAGCGGACCTTGTCTCCGAAGACGGATTCGCCGTTGAGAGTCACGGAAAGCGGTTCGGAAAGCAGATTCAGTTTTTCCGCGGGGAAGGTGATTTGCTCCAGTCCCGCACCCGGTTTGAAAAGGAAAAGGTTGTTCCACGTGGATATCTTTCCATTTTCAAATTTCAGGTTCCGCCAGGGAGCCGGTGCGGAAGCCGAGTCGTTCAGGATACCGATGTCATTGCGCCAATAGGGGTTCTTGCAAACACTGAAAGGGATGCGTGAACTTTCCAGTTTGTTCCCGTTCCGGAGCGAGAGGGTCATCTTTGCCTGATAGGCGCCGTCGGGGAAGGAAGTCAGATCCAGCGTTGTGCTGGAGCCGGGCTGTCCGGAGATTTTTCGGGAAACCGGACCGCTGATTTCATATTCGAGAGAGGCTGCCGTTTCCGGGGCGATGTCGCTGGTGATGGCCGATGCGAACCATTTGCGGCCGGATAGCCGCC
>CAYWZD010000171.1:0-8191 GCA_964462755.1 uncultured Victivallales bacterium
CGGATAGCCCGGCGCCGGACGGATGAACTGGAGAGATTGTCCATCCCTCCACTCCGCGCGGACTTGTTCGTGGAGAAGCTCGGTTCCGGCCTCGGCGAGGCTCTCCGCAAGGGTCTTGACGAGGAGTGTTTCGAAGTCATCGTTCCTGCGTGCATCCAGAAATGCCCTGTCGATTACACACCCGACCGTGAAGCATCCGAGCCAATTTTCGGCGTCGGACCCGCGCGGGGGCAGGAAGTCGGCAAGGGAATAATTCGGCATTCCGGCGATCTTGCGGAACTGCTGGCGGAGCATCGGAAGGAAACAGGAGCCGTTTTCCGCCTCGACGCGGATTCCTTCGTTCTCGGACGCGGCAGGGAAGAAGCCGAGGGAGGCGGAGACGCGGACCGCTCCGGCGCTGCGCATTGTTTCGAGCATTTTCCGGGCGTCGGCGATGAGATCGTTGTTGCCGGATTCATCCTTCCAGACCTGCCGGAACTGATCCCATTCGAGGGCGCGGACCAGTGCGTCGAAAGGCAGTTCGGCGAAATCGGTGACGCCTTTGAACTTGCCGGGATGTCCGGGCCGGATCTGCGCCCAGTCGGTTTTGAGGGAATTGGCACAGGCTTCCGCGAACGGGATCGGGGCTGATTCGGACGCCTTGACATCCGCTTCCTCGCGGAGCTTTGCATAGTCCGCTTCCAGTTTTCTCGCGTAGCCGACGCGGGTTTTCGGGTTGAGCACGGCGTTGACCGCCAGCACGCCCTGCGAGGCGTCGTGGACCTGAAGAACGACGCCGGAGGGATAGGCCGGAGCCACCTTCAGGGCGGTGTGCGCCTGCGAGGTGGTGGCTCCGCCCAGCATCAGGGGGATTTTCAATCCGCGCCGTTCCATTTCGGCGGCGACGGAGACCATTTCCTCAAGGGAGGGCGTAATCAGTCCGGACAATCCGATGAGGTCGGCGTGTTCGCGTTCGGCGACATCGAGAATTTTCTGCTGCGGAACCATCACGCCGAGGTCGATGATTTTGTAATTATTGCACTGGAGAACCACTCCGGCGATGTTCTTGCCGATGTCGTGGACGTCGCCCTTGACGGTCGCCATAATGATGGTTCCTGCGCCGGACGAGGGGGTGTCTTTGCGCGCGGCCTCGATATGGGGCATGAGTTTCGCAACCGCCCGCTTCATCACGCGGGCGCTCTTGACGACCTGCGGGAGGAACATCTTGCCGCAGCCGAAGAGGACGCCCACCTGTTTCATCGCGTTCATCAGGGGACCTTCGATGATCTCCACGGGATCGGACCAGCGTCCGAGCGCCTCTTCCATATCCGCCTCGATGAAGGAGTCGTCGCCTTGAAGCATCGCGTGGGCGATCCGGCGTTCGAGGGATTCCCCGCGCCAGTCGAGCTTCCGGGTTTCCGAAGAACTGTCCTTCTGATATTTCATCGCGGCTTCAAGCAGTTTTTCCCCGGCGTTTCCGGAACGGTTGAGAATGACATCCTCGGCGGCGGTGCGCAAGTCCTCGGGGAGCTCCTCGTAAATGGCGAGCTGGGCGGGGTTGACGATTCCGAAATTGAGGCCGTTGCGGATGGCGTGATAGAGGAAGACGCTGTGGAGCGCTTCCCTCACGGTGTTGTTGCCGCGGAAGGAGAAGGAGACGTTGCTGATGCCTCCGCTGAATCCGCAGAAAGGGAACTCCTTCTTGAGGATTCCGACGGCGTCGATGAAGTCCTTCGCATAGTTGTCGTGCTCCTTCATGCCGGTGGCGACCGCGAAGACGTTGGGGTCGAACAGGATGTCTTCCGGGGGGAATCCCGCGTTTTCGGTCAGGAGACGGAAGGAGCGGCGGCAGACTTCGACGCGGCGTTCGAGGGTGTCGGCCTGTCCCTTTTCATCGAAGGCCATCACGAGGACCGCCGCGCCGCAGCGGCGGATTTTTCCGGCTTTTTCAAGGAAGGGGCCTTCCCCTTCCTTCAGGCTGATGGAATTGACGACGCATTTGCCCTGAACGCATTTGAGGGCGGTTTCGATGACTTCCCAGCGGGAGGAGTCGATCATGAAGGGGACGCGGGCGATGTCCGGTTCCGCGGCGGCGTTGAGGAGGAATTCCTTCATGGTGTTGACGGAATCGAGCAGGGCGTCGTCCATGTTGATGTCGATGATCAGCGCGCCGTTGTCGATCTGCTGCCGGGCGACTTCCATGGCGTCAGGATAGTTGCCTTCGCGGATCAGGTTCAGGAACTTTTTGGAACCGGC
This sequence comes from uncultured Victivallales bacterium, assembly GCA_964462755.1. Taxonomy (GTDB): domain Bacteria; phylum Verrucomicrobiota; class Lentisphaeria; order Victivallales; family UBA1829; genus SIG94. The sequence continues at coordinate 2,236 of CAYWZD010000171.1, forward strand.
CACGTTGGTGCGTTCGCCGATGTTGATGAAGTTCGTCTCGGGAGTCACGACCAGCGGTTCGAGTCCGCTGAGACGGAAGTATTTCGGAATGACGGGAAGCGTGCGGCCCGGAATGACGGAAAGGGCGTCCGCAATGGCGCGGATGTGGGCGGGCGTTGTTCCACAGCAGCCTCCGGCGATGTTGAGGAGTCCATTTTTCGCGAAGTCCCGGAGGATTTCAGCCATCATTTCGGGGGTCTGGCGATAGCGCCCGAACTCGTCGGGGAGTCCGGCGTTGGGATGAGCGCTGACACGGAAGGGCGATTTCCGGGCCAGTTCCTCGATATGGGGTCTCATTTCGGCCGCGCCGAGGGCGCAATTGAAGCCGACGCTGAGGAGGTCGCGCGTATGGGAAATGGAGATCAGGAAGGCTTCGACGTTCTGGCCCGTGAGGAGACGTCCGCTGCCGTCGCTGACGGTTCCGGAGATCATGACGGGCAGGCGGAGGCCGCGTTCGTCGAGGGCGGACTGGATGCCGTAGATGGCCGCCTTGCAGTTGAGGGTGTCGAAGACGGTTTCGATCAGAAGGATGTCCGCGCCGCCGTCGATCAGGCCGAGGGCTCCGGTTTTATAGGTGTCGGCAAGCTCGTCGAAGGTGACGTTGCGGAGAGCGGGGTTGTAGATGTCCGGAGACATGGAGGCGCTGCGGGAGGTCGGTCCCATCGAGCCGGCGACGAAACGGGGTTTCGAAGGATCTTTCGCGGTGAAGCGGTCGGCGCATTCCCTTGCGGCGGCGGCGCCCGCCTTATTGATTTCGTAGACCGCGTCTTCCAGTCCGTAGTCCGCCTGGGAGACGGCGTTTCCGCTGAAGGTGTTGGTTTCGATGATGTCGGCTCCGGCTTCCAGATAGGCGTCATGGACCTTTTTGACGGCGTCGGGGCGCGTAATGCAGAGGACGTCGTTGTTGCCCTTGAGATTTTTTTCCGATCCGGCGAAACGGGTTCCCCGGAAATCGGCTTCTGTCAATCCCTGCTGCTGAAGCATGGTTCCCATGGCGCCGTCCAGAATGAGGATTCGTTTTTCCAGAGAGGCGAGAAGGAGGTCCATATTTTTCTGTTTCATAAGCGGGGTTCCCCATCTTTGTTAGTGTTCACCGGATAGAAAAGATACTATATTGCGGGAAAGCGTTTTTTTCCACAAAAAAAGCTTGATTTCATCGGTTTTTGTGGTTATAGTTATCTGCTGTCATATTAACAAAGGAGAGAAAACTCATGGATACACAAGCATTGGCCCTGGCACTGAATGAGGAGTTTCATTCTGAAAGCGTTTCTTTCGGTTTTTGGGGGAGTTCCGATCTTCCCGCCGCCTTTATCTCGAACAAATTCTGCACCGGAGCGGTTTCCCCTTACGGCGCACATGTTCTTTCCTATGTCCCGACCGGAAAAAAAGATCTGCTGATGGTATCCGCGGAGAGTCCTTTCTCGGAGCCCAACGGAATCCGCGGCGGCGTTCCGATCTGCTGGCCCTGGTTCGGTCCGGACCCCAAGCCGGCTCACGGGACGGCGCGCATCCAGTATTGGAAACTGACCGGCGTCAAACATGAGGCGGACGGCTCCGATACGCTGCTGTTCCAGCTTTCCGTGACCGAACCGCACCGTCTGGATGTCTCTTTCGAGGTGAACTTCGGCGCGAAACTGACGATGAAGCTGACGACAATCAACAAGGGAAGCACCGTCTACTCCCTGACCGACGCGATCCACACCTATTTCAGCGTGGGAGCGATCGAGAAGACCACGATTTCCGGACTGGGCGGCTCCAAGGTGGAAAACCGGCTGTCCAGCCCCTCGGAAATCTGTCCCGCCGAATTCGGATTCGAGTCCGAAACCGACAACATCTACCATTCCGCTTCGTCCGTCACGATCATCGACAAGTCCTTGAACCGGAAAATCCTTGTGGAAAAGTCCGGCTCGAAAACGACCGTTGTCTGGAATCCCTGGATCGAAAAGTCCAAAAAGATGGTCGGCTTCGGCGACGAGGAATACCATGTCATGGTTTGCGTGGAAGCGGCGAATTGTTCGACCGACCGCATCGAACTGGGTGCGGGCGAATCCCATACCCTGGCTCAGACCATTTCCGAAATCTGAACGGAACGCCCTTTGACCGGGGGTAAACCATCCGGGGGAAGAAAGAGCTGAAAACTTTTTTCTTCCCCCATTGTTTTTCCGTTTCGTGAAAACGGCCGGACAGCCGCCGGAACGGGCGTTTACTCCTGATTGGACTTGAGGATTTCGACAAACGCTTCCTGCGGGATGTTGACCTGTCCGATCTGTTTCATGCGCTTTTTGCCTTCCTTCTGCTTTTCAAGCAGCTTGCGCTTTCGCGTGATGTCGCCGCCGTAGCATTTGGCGATCACGTTCTTGCGGAGGGATCGGACCGTTTCACGGGCGATGACCTTCCCGCCGATGGCCGCCTGGACGGCGATCTGGAACTGATGCATGGGAATGGCGGCGGCCAGACGTTCGGCCAGCATGCGCCCCCGTGAATAGGCATGATCCGTATGGACGATCGTTGCGAAGGCGTCCACCGGGTCCCCGTTGACGAGCATGTCGAGCTTGACCAGCTTGTCCGGCTGATATCCGGCGGGTTCGTAGTCCATGCTGCCGTAGCCGCGGGTGATGGACTTGAGCTTGTCATGGAAGTCGATGAGGATTTCGTGCATCGGGATGCGGGCCGTCAGCATGACATGGCGAGCGTCCACGTTTTCCGTATTGGTGCAGATGCCGCGCTTCTGCATGATCAAGTTCATGATGTCCCCGATGTAGGCGGTGGGCGACATGATTTTCGCGTTGATCAGAGGCTCTTCGATCCGCTGGATTTCGGACGGGTCCGGCAGATGGACCGGATTGTCCACCAGAATCATCTTGCCATTGTTCAGATAGACGTGGTAGATCACGCTCGGGTAGGTGGCGATGATGTCCATGTTGTATTCACGGCGGAGACGTTCCTGAATGATCTCCATGTGGAGAAGGCCGAGGAACCCGCAGCGGAAGCCGAAGCCGAGGGCGGCGGAGGTTTCCGGCTGATACTGGAACGCGGCATCGTTGAGCTGGAGCTTGGCCATGCTGAATTTCAGCTGTTCGTAGTCGGCGGTGTCGATCGGGTAAATGCCGCTGAACACCATCGGACGGATTTCCTGAAATCCGGGCAGCGGTTGGGAACAGGGATTCAGCGTTTCGGTGACGGTGTCTCCGATCTTCGTATCGGAGGGGCTCTTGATGTTCGGGATGATATATCCGACCGAACCGGCGGAAAGGGTGTCCTGCGCTTTCATCTCGGGAGTGAAGACGCCGACTTCCTTGATTTCGCTTTCGAGGCCGGTGCTGAGGAGACGGAGTCTGTTGCCGCGGCGGAAGGTGCCGTCGAAGACCCGGACATAGGTGACCACTCCGCGATAGGCATCATAGATGGAGTCGAAGACCAGAGCGCTGGCGGGAGCCTGCCGGGAGCCGGTCGGCGGAGGAATCAGTTTGACGATGGCTTCGAGGACCTCGGGAATGCCGATGCCCTCCTTGGCGGAAACGGAAATGGCTTCCTCGCGGGGGATGGCAAGAATCTCTTCCAGCTGTTCATGGCACATGGTCACATCGGCGGCGGGGAGGTCGATCTTGTTGATGACGGGAATGATGCGAAGATTGTGCTTGAACGCGAGGTTCACGTTGGCGACGGTCTGCGCCTGGACGCCTTGCGTCGCATCGATGATCAGCAGGGCTCCTTCGCAGGCGGAAAGGGAACGGCTGACCTCATAGGAGAAATCGACATGTCCGGGAGTGTCGATCAGGTTCAGTTCATACTCTTCGTTGTCCCCGGCCTTGTAAAGCATCCGCACGGGATGGGCCTTGATCGTGATGCCGCGTTCCTGTTCCAGGTCCATGGCGTCCAGAAGCTGTGCGTGGACCAGATCGCGCGCTTCGATCGTGTGGGTGGCCTCGAGAAGCCGGTCCGCCAGCGTGGATTTTCCGTGATCGATATGGGCAATAATGGAGAAATTGCGAATTCTTTTCAGTTCAACCATAAAGGAGTTCCGTTTCCGTGTTGTTTGTCAGCCTGGTAATTTACTCCGGCAATGGCGTTTTTTCCAATGCCCCACGGAAAAAAGTGGCTATTATTGGTTGAACCCGCAGGCAAGGATGCCGTCATAGGTCGCGGCGTAACGGATCACATTTCTGCCGTCGGCGCGGCGTTCCCATGCGAGAGGAACCCGGGGACACAGATGGCGGAGCAGCTGGGCCTTGAAGGAATCCAGCCAGATCTTTTCAGCCTCTTCCGCCGAAACATCCTCCGCAAGGGAATTGGAATCATCGGGAAGAGGAAGCTCCGTATGCCAGATGGTGTTCCGGACATGGATGACGTTGTCTCCGTCATAGAGGATGCGGGAGAGCGCCCAGGAGTCTTCCGTCAGCAGTTTGTTGGAAATTTCCGGCCAACCGTTTTCCTCGATTTCCTCTTCGACGGAATCGATGGCATCGTGGACGAGTTCGGAAGCGTCCTGGGAATCTTCCGCAAAGCCGTTTTCAAGCAGAGCGATGGAAAGCGTTTCGGGAGAGATTTCTCCACGGAGTTCGGTGAACGGCTTCAGGAGCTCGAGCTTCTCTTCGCGGGAAAGGGGGCCCTCTGCCTTTTCCACCTTGCAGGGATTGATGATATAGAACGCCGAACCATTGTTTCTGACGAGGATATGTTCCATGGACAGATCGTGCTGAACGATCGAAGCGGAGGAAAAGGCGGTGAGCAGTTTTGCCAGGTTCGCAACGAATTCCCTCCGGAGCGCGGTATTGTGGGTAATCGTCCGGAACCAGTATTCAAGAGCGGTCACGGTATCCGGAATTTCCACGGAAAGGGTCATGGACTCGGTTCCGCTTTTCGCCCAGCCGGGATATTCGGCGCAGGGGATGCCGGCCGAATGAAGGATTTCCGCCGATTCATAAAGGAGCTTTGCCTTGGTGGAAAAGAAGGCGATCAGGTGTTCCTTAAGTCCGTTTGGAGAGAAATGTTTGACATAATAAGTGCGTTTCTGGGAGTCCTGGACTCTGAAGACCCGTGTGTTTTCATCCACTTTGACAGTATATTTCTCTTCCACTTCGTGGAGAATATGAAACCAGGGGACTAGGCGTGAGTCGTCGTCAATGCACCAGTCCCAGTCTTCCAGCGTGACCGTGTTTTCTTTCATAAGCTTTTTCCGGATCGGTTTTGAACCGGAAGAAATCCTTCTTGTTTCCGCCGCTCCCTGCCGCGCAAATCCTTTCCGGAAATGGGGGGAGTCGGACGGTGGGTGAATAATCAGATCAGAACTTTGGTGGACTCCGGATCGAAAAGGTGCGCGGTGGAGAAAAGCAGGGGAAGGGAAAGCGTCTCGCCGACCTTGACCTGTTTGTGTGCATTGACGCGGGCAATACAGGAGGCTCCCTTTTCCGTGGAGGCGTCCAGATAAAGATAGGTTTCCGCTCCCATGGGTTCAATCACTTCCACGCGGGCCTGAATGACAGGCGCGTTTTTGCCGTCTTCCGCGCGCTCGGACCCGATGTCTTCCGGACGGATTCCGAAGAGGATATCCTTTTCCACATATTTCTCCGCCGCACTCTTCCAGACTTCGGGAAGAAGGATGGACATATTGTCGTTTTTAAAGATCAGATCGTTATTGGAGCGCTGGACGGTTCCCTTGAAAATATTCATGGGAGGCGTCCCGATGAATCCGGCGACGAAGGTGTTTGCCGGACGGTCGTAAATGTTCAGCGGAGTGTCCACCTGCTGGATCAGTCCATCCTTCATTACACAGATGCGGTCGCCCATGGTCATGGCTTCCGTCTGGTCATGGGTCACATAGATCATGGTGGTTTCGAGACGGGTATGGAGTTTGCTGATTTCAGTGCGCATCTGGACGCGCATTTTGGCGTCGAGGTTGGACAGCGGTTCGTCGAAA
>CAYWZD010000172.1:0-8061 GCA_964462755.1 uncultured Victivallales bacterium
AGGGAACGGCGACGAGGATGCGGGGTTTGATCAGACGGCGGCGGGCAGGCACCCGAGCCTTGGCTTTCTGGATGAAGGAACGGAGCATGAATTCAGTCACTTTGAGGTCCGCGATCACGCCGACTTTCATCGGACGGACGGCGCGGATTCCCATGGGAGTTCTTCCCAGCATCTTTTTGGCTTCTTCCCCAACGGCGAGAGGTTCCTTGTCCTTTTCCCGGATCGCCACCACGGACGGTTCGGAAAGGACAATTCCCTGATCCTTGACATATACCAGACAATTCGCAGTACCGAGATCAATTCCTATATCGCTTGAAAAAAATCTGGCCAATTTTTGAAGAAGCATGTCAACTACTCCCTTTTGTTCGCTTTAATCTAGCCCGTTTTCCGGGAAATACAAAGCCCGGAATTCAAAAATCGTGCAAAAATCAGCTTTTCAGCCGACTGGGAACGAACGTATGGCGCACCATGTCGTCGAAATCTTCCCGGGCACGGATTAAAGTCATCTCGGATTCGTTCACAAGAACCTCGGCCGGGCGGAGGCGGCCGTTGTATTGATAGCTCATTCCGAAGCCGTAGGCTCCGGCGTTTTCAACCACGACCAGATCCCCTTCCTCGATGTTTTCGGGGAGGTCGCGCTCCTTGACCCAGAAGTCGGTATTCTCACAGAGCTGTCCGCAGAGGCCGATGGCCGTGCGGGGCGTATTTTCCTTGCCGTTCACGTAGATGTGATGGTAGGAGCCGTACATCGCCGGACGCGCCAGCGTATTCATGCCGATGTCCGTTCCAGCGATCTTCTTGTAGGACTCCTTGATGGAGTGGACGCGTCCGATGATCCAGCCGGCGTTGCCGACGAAATAGCGGGCGGGTTCCATCTTGAGCTGCGGGGGCTTCATGCCGTATTCCTTGGCCTTGTCGCGGAACATTTTCGCGGTCAGGGAGGCTGCCTTGTCGAGGTCCAGCGCGGGTTCGTCCGGCTTGTAGGGAATGCCGAGCCCGCCGCCCAGATCGATGAATTCGAATTCGATCCCGAGCGTCTTGGCGGTCTTCCCGATGATGTCCATCAGGAGACCCGTCACGAAGGGGAAGTATTCCGCGTCCGTGATGCAGGAACCGGTCATCATGTGCGCGCCGAAACGCTTGATCCCGGCTTCCTTGGCCATGCGGTAGGCGTCGAGGACCTTGTCGGGATGGATGCCGAACTTCGCGTTCGGTCCGGCGTTGGTCACATATTCGCCGACATTGCTCTTGCCGTATCCGGGATTGACCCGGAAGGAGAGCAGTTCGGGCTTGCCGAACTTCAGAAGGCGCGGAAGGATGGAGATGTCGTCGAGATTGAAGATCACGCCGCTTTCGAGACCCTGCTTTATGTCGTTGTCGGAGAGGAAGTTGCCGCTGAACATGACGTTCTCGCCGCCGAGTCCGACATACTTGGCCAGGAGGATTTCGTTGACGCTGGCGGCGTCCACTCCGGCGCCTTCCTGACGGAGGATGTTCACGATGGCCGGATTGTTGCAGGCCTTGACCGCGTAGAACATCTTGAAGTCGGGATAGTACTTGGTGAACGCGTTGTTGACGCGCCGGAAATTCTTCCGGATCTTCTGTTCGTCATATACGTAGACCGGCGTCCCGAACTTGGCTGCGATTTCATCGACCGGCACTTCGCCGATGGCTATCTTATCCCCTATGAACTTCATGTTGTATCTCCTTGCAATAAATTTCATTTCGTAACATGCGGTAATTTGCCACAAAATCACCGGTATTTCAACTCCGCATGGCAAAAAATCAGAAGATTCTTTCAAAGAAAGAGCGTTTCCCGCAGGGGATTTCCAGTTTTCTGTAATATTTCAGCTCGTGGTTGGAAGGTCCGCCTTCCGCTACGATCCCGGAACTCTGCGACTCCCTGCCGCCCGTTCCCGGACGATAGCGGAAAACCGCGACGCGTCCCTTGCCGTCCGGACAATATTTCAGGATTTCCGCCAGCGGGATTTCCAGCAGGACCTTCCAGGTTTTGTCCGCTTCATCCATCCGGGAGACGGCATGGACCGGAAGGGAAATTTCACGGAACCCCATGCCCATCTGTTCCAGAATCTGGAAACGACCGTTGGCGTTGACTCCGATCTGAAGATACGGGGCATTTTTTCCGTGATGGGCAAACATCACTTCGAAGCAGTCGTCGGAAAACACGGATGAGGTTTTCTCGTCCGGCGAATATTTCATCTGGAGCGACTTGATGTCTTCTTCATTTGCAACCAGTTCCACATAAAGATATTGCGAATCCGCGGCGAACCGGACCTCGCTTTTCTGGAAATCCGAGCCGTACGCCATCCGCGGAAACAGCGGCAGCGCCGGTCCGGTGCTGTCGATCCGCGGTTTGCCGGAGGTTTCCGGCAGAAGCGGAACCCTGACGGTTCCGGGCAGGTCCTTGTAGTGTTCCATGATCTTGTCATATTCGGCGACACGGACGCGGAACTGTTCCGCATCCGCCCGCAGTTTCATGAAGTTGTCATAAACGGGCTGGAACCAATACTTGTCCGTGACCTTCTTTGCGGCGGCTTCGAGCAGTTTGGCCGGTTTGTCCAGATTCTGTGCGGAATACTGGCCGGTCAGAGGATTGATCCAGTCGGAATGTTCGCCCCGGATTTCCTGCATGGCGTTGTAGAATTCGGCCATTTCCTTTCCGGCTCCGGGATAAGCCAGATCGCAGAAATCGCGCACTTCCCGGTTGAGATCGAAGTCGGGGTTGAAAAGCGCTTTCGCCTGAATGGAATTGGTCAGCACACAGCATGCGTAGTGGACCTTGAAGCGGTACATGGAACCGTCGGAAACCTGCATGCCGTTGGTTTTGCCCTTCATTTCGCGGAGCATCCGGACGATTTCACCCTGATTGCAGATGAGATAGTCCCTCATGGCGGGCAGGCGCGGATACCCCCGGATGATCGTTCTCGCTCCGGCATGTTTCCAGGCTTCGAACAGGGGGAGGTTCGCGGAATAGTCCTTCCGGTAGGGATACCCGGTTTCGACGGCGACAGTGAAGTGCGGTTCCAGCGTGATTCCCTTCGGCGGATGGTTGTAGGAGGTCCCTTTTTCCTGCGTGTAGAAATTCATCTCCGGATAGGCTTGGCGGACGGCTCTGGCGACCCGGTTGACGAAGGTGTAGACATAGTCGCTGCCGTCGGCGGATTTGCGGCAGTTCTCGCATTCGCACGGCTGGATGGGGGCGTCGCTTCCGAAGATCCGGACAGTGTGGATGTCTCCGCGTTTCCGGATTTCGGCAAGGATGTCGGTGGTTATGATGTCGAAAACCTCCGGATTGCTCAAGCACGGGACGTGGCAGGGATAACTTTTGTTCACCCGCTTTCCACCGTAAAGGGCAAAGAGTCCGGGGCGGTCCGCAAAACGCTTGTCCCAGCGGTTCATGGTCATGTAATTCAGGTTCGGAGCCGCCCACAGGGGAACGGAACAGAGACGCTGTTTATAGAACCGGATTACCTCCATGCGGGGAAGGGTGTCATTGTGGACCACGAATCCGCGGACTTCATAGGCGGGTTTCGGAAGGTCTTCCGGAGGCATTGTCAACGGGGAATTGAGAGAAAGTTTTTCTCCTTTCGGACCCGGCGCGAAGAAGGTTGCCCCCGCGTATTTTTCCAGAAAGTAATAGATGCTCAACAGGGTTCCCGTCCTGCCGGAAATCGCCCACGGATCGATATTACCGTCATCCACACCGGAAAAAAGGACATGATCGTTCCGGGTGAATACGCCGAATTCGCCCGGATAGTCGCTGAGGGCGGGAAGCGTCGTGAATCCCGCCCGGATCGCTTCCGCCGGAAATCCGATCAGGAAGGTCAGCGCGGCGGGAGTCTTTCCGTTGAACCGGATCGGTTCCGTATAGATTTTGGCGAGATAGCTTTTCAGTTCCTCCGCGGCGGTCTTCTGCACTTTGGAGGCGTTGTCGGGAAGGACGATCCGGTAATTGAGCCGCTGTTCCGAAACGGTGTCTCCGAAAATTGCGGCGGAGGACAGAAAGAGTGCCAGCATCAGATGTAATTTCACGTTTTCTCTCCAGACAGGGGTTGTTTTTACAAAGAATCTTAATAATCTTGCACAAAACAGGCGGATTGTCAATCTTTTTTCGTGAAAAATGCTTGACGGGGTGTATATTGCCAATGTGGAAGGACAGTGTTTTGCCAGATTAACAGGGAGGATTCAATGCAGTATCACAAGATCGAAGTGTATGTCCCGGCTTCCCATGCGAAAGAGGTTAAACAGGCCATGTTCGACGCCGGAGCCGGAAAGCTTGGAAACTATGACCGCTGCTGTTTTCAGACACGGGGAACCGGACAATTCCGTCCGCAGGAGGGAGCCGAACCCTTTATCGGTTCCTCGGGAGAAGAAGAAACGGTCGGGGAATGGAAACTCGAGATGATCTGTGCGGATGACAAGCTCCCCGCCGTGATCAAGGCGATGCGTTCCGTGCATCCGTATGAGACCCCCGCGTTCCAATACTGGTGTGTGGAGATACAGTAATACCAATTGGATAGTAAAAGTTATATTTGAGCACAACATATTTTCTGCATTGCGACGTTTCGGGCAGGTTCGGGTTCGGCAGTCCCCTGCCGAACTGAAGGGAGAAAATTCAGTTCGCGACGGAGTCACGAACCTACCTCGGGCGATGCCTGATTGAACGATCGTCTAAAAGTAATGGACGCTTCCGTAAAAAAACTCCTCATGAGTTCAATACAATTGAAGTGTTACTAGAACCCATCTCAAAAGTGCTCGATAAGATTTGAATTCGTGATATATTACCAAAATGGAAGAAAGGTAATATATGAATGATAAGCTTACAATCCCGCTACAAGTACAGGTGCCCAAGATGAATGTCCTGCTGGTTTTGAAGATGTATGTGCTCCAAATGCTATTCCCCAAAATCCAGATGAATGTATTGCCAATATTACAAATTCAGATGAATGTTCAACAGGAGCTCCTGCGGAAGATGAGTGTCCGACTAGTGCTTCATCTGACGATGTTTGCAATCCTGGAATTGCCGGTTCTGATGCTCCAGAATAGTTTTCAAATCCCAATAGACCTGATTTAAAGGATTCATCTTTCCATTCCATTGACTTATAAAAGAGGAAAATAAAAAATGAAAGAAATATTTACATGTTTATTGCTCTTCAGTTTTTTGCTGAATGGACTTTTCCTGAATGCAAAAGACACGTTTACAATTACGGGACAAATCGATCTGAATAACACATATGATCTTGATGTATTGCTTGACCGTATGGAAAAAGCTGATATTAAATCAGTAAAAGAATACAGCGATTTATTTTTCTCGTTGCGGAAAAAGTTGCCGCGAATAGGGTATGATAAAGTCACGGTTTATCTGTCAGGGAATGGAAAATCTGAAAAAACCAAAGTGAATCAATATGGCCGTTTTAGATTTGATCACGTTCCCTGTGGAGAATATACAATAACAGCCGAAGTTCCTTTTAAGTCCTCCCGAAAGGATTTTTTTCTGAAGAAGTTATCTGCAAGCACCGTAGTATCCGACGAAGATACGAGCGACACAAATTTATCTTTGAATATGGAAGGTGTAACATTAAAAGGAAGGTTGATCAATCAGAATGGTAATCCTATTGCTGGTGGAGAAATTGTTGTAACAGATCCTAATAGACTCCATATATTAAAAGCAATTTCAAACCATAAGGGGGCCTTTATACTCAGTGGAATTCCACCGGTAACCTTTTTCTTCGTATCGAACTATCTTTCTGAAAACAAAGTAAGCCTGAGATCCTTGATGAAAGAGATACAGATTTCAGCTGAAGGGTATAAAATACCAGAGAAATATTATAATCTGGAAATGCTGATGATCAGTGAAGACATGGTAGCACGGGCTAAGCGTTTTATATCTATCAACGAACAGATTTTTAAACGAATGGGAACACCAAAGGAAATAAAAATCCAAGATCGAACATTTCCAACTAGTCAGGGGAATACCATTTTATTAGGGGATATTGTACTTAATCGGGAATGAGAATTTCATTTTTATCGGGGGGGATAGTTCCCCCTTGTATATCAATCATTTGCAGAAATATTAACTTTTGAGATGGGTTCTAACCTTAAGATTGCAAATCAGCATAATGCGGGCCGGAGTTTGAAGCGGGAGGATGCTCAGGATTCTCCGCCGCATTCGGTCAGAAGATCGCGGAACTCCTCGCCGCTGATTTCCCCGAGGGTTTTGCCCTTCTTGTCGAGTTTCTCATTGACCCGGATCGCGGTTTCCTTCATGCGTTCGTGCGTTTCTTCCGATCCGCCGACCAGCAGAAAATTTTTCCCGCGGGTGAGACGCTTATGCCCGTCCTTGTTGTCGAGCCCGAGCCCCAGCATGGCGCCGGACGGAGACGGTTTCGGATGATTCGTCTTCATGATTCCACCTGGACGACCTTGCCGTTGGTCAGATAGATTTCCCGGGCGAAAGGCTCCATCTTCAACAGGTTTCCCTGGAAAAGGACCGTCTTTCCGGAGGCGGACTTCAGGAGCGGAGCCTCTTCTTTCGGGAAGCTCACCACGGCCTTGATCTTCGTCCGGAGCAGAGAACCGCCCGGAGTCATCTCGAAGATTTCAAGAGTCGCCTTGACCCCGCCTCCGCTGCCGAAAACGAAATCCGTGGAATAGTCATAAGCGGTTTTCAGAACGCCGTCCCATTGAACGCTCCGGCCCTTGTATTTCTCGAAAAGCTCCTTTTCCTCCGGTCCGACCGAAGAGGAACGCCAGAGCATGGGGAGGAACTGCTCCTTGGAAGGCATGACGTCGAGGGCTGTTTCTTCCGCCGTGACCGGTTCATCTTCGACCGTGGCGGGGGCTGTTTCCTGAACGGTTTCAGGCACGGATTCGGGAACAGGGTCGGACGCCTGTTCCGTAAAGACGGGTTCCTGTTCCGGGGCTGGCGCCGGACTTGCTTCTTCCTTCATTTTGCGGGAAAGCTTCTCTTTCAGCTCAACATCGTCGATATGCGGCATGGGATTGAGCGGTGTGACGAAGGCTGTACGGGTTCCTATTTTCGTCCGCATGGGGGGTTTTTCGTTCAACTGTCTGGCCAGGGAGAGGACTTTGTTGAAACGGCTGACGAAACGGTCCGTGTCTCCTTCGATGCCGGGATACCATACGGTCAGGGCATCGTCATCGATTCTGAAACGCGGGAATTCCGCGGCGCAGTCGGCGATGCTCCGGGCTCGTCCGGGCGTGAGGAAGGCTTTCAGGTCTTTTTCCTCATACGCGGACACCGCGGATTCCATAATGTCGTCCGAAAGAAATTCTATCAGGTCGTTGGATTGTCTGCGGCCGCTGAAGAAACGGCGGATTTCCTCGGGACGGTTCTTCATGATCAGCAGGCCGATTTTCAGGGGCGTGTTGAATTTTGTCCGATAGATGGTTTCTGGAGCGAACCCGTTTTCAGAGGGAGAGCAGACGGCGGAAACATCCATACGGTCGATCCGTCCGGCGATTTCAGGAGTGCCGCCGGATTGTCTCGGACGGACAAAGGAGAGTCCCAGTTCACCGGCGGTGCGCATCCAGGCTTCGTTGCGGGCGGAGGTATTATTGAAGAGTCCCGCGGGGTCTTTCAGCCATTTTCCGCCGGACGATGAAGTTTTGGAAGAGGCCTTTTTTGCAAGGGAGCCGAGAATATTCAGCACGATGAAAAAGAAGACCAGAATCCAGATCAGCCCGAAAAAACTCATGTCGCACCGCCCGTTTTAAAGGTTCAGCGTTGAAATGCGGCGTAGAAGGCCCTGACAGTGTTTTTCATCAGCATGGCAACGGTCATCGGGCCGACTCCTCCGGGAACAGGGGTGATGCGGGAGGCCTTTTTGACCACTTCATCGAAAGCGACGTCTCCGACCAGACGGTACCCTTTTTCCGCGCCCGGATCTTCCACCCGGTTGATCCCGACGTCGATGACCACGACTCCATCCTTGACCATGTCGCCCCGGAGAAATTCCGGTTTCCCGATGGCGGCGACAATGATGTCGGCGGTCCGGGTGAACTGCCGGATGTCGGGCG
>CAYWZD010000173.1:0-8058 GCA_964462755.1 uncultured Victivallales bacterium
GCGTTGCGTCCGCGTCCGCCGGTCGCAATGGCTCCTACTTTCAAAGTCTTCATAAAAAAACTCCATGATGTTGGTTTGGATCATTGATTTTTTCAGTTCCTGTCATATAATGTAATAAGTTAAATGAAAACATCAAATGATTTCCCGCATTTATTGCGGAAAATCCATGAATAAAATAAAACAAAGGATGAATTATATTGACTTCCGAATATAACATCAACTATAAAAACGACTTCCCGTTCGTGCTTTATGCGGCCACGGAAACCTCGACCACAGCCAGGACTCCGGTCATCAGCCGGACAAATTATGAAAATTGCACGATCGAGTTCATCCGTTCCGGTTCCGGATTTCTGGAAATCAACGGTCATTCCTTCCACGTAAAACAGAACGGCATTTATTTTCTTACCCCGGGCAGCACCCATTCTTATTGGCCGAACCGTGAAGATCCCTGGTATAAATTATTCTTTGTGGTAAACGGCGAACTGATGCGTTTTCTGCTGAATGCCTATAAACTGGATTCGGTCTACCACATTCCGGACTGTCCGGAGCTCAAGAAGTATTTCGAGGAGATGTTCACGGTCAACTACAATTCCAAAACCTCCAACCAACAGGCGGCGCTGATTTTTCACCAGTTTGCCGAAGAAGCCTCCCGGATCATTTACGGACTTCCCTCCAAACTGCCGGATGAGGTGGAAAACCTCAAGCTTTGTCTGGACGATTCCGTGGAAAAGTCTTTCAATCTGGAAGAATTCGCCTTGTCACGGAAGATATCCGAGGCACACCTGATCCGCATGTTTCACGCGGCCTTCAAGGTGACGCCCTACGATTACCTCATGTCGCGCAAGATGGAAAGCGCGCGACGCCTGCTGCTGTATTCCACGCTCTCGATCAAGGAAATCGCCGTGCGTCTGGCCTTTTCCGACCAATATTATTTCTCCAATTACTTCAAACGCAGAAACGGACTCTCTCCGCGTTCCTTCCGCGCCCGCTATCTCGGACGGCCGAAAGACTGAACAACCGTTCCGCCCTCTTTTCCGAACTCATATTTTCCGCTTGGAACGCTTCGGGGAAAAAGGTTCTTTCACACGCTCCCGTTTCCGGTAATCCAGTGGCGTTACCCCTTTGGCTTTCTTGAATTCAGTGCAGAAATAGGCAGTCCCGGAAAATCCCATCCGCTCCGCGATTTCGTAGATTTTGAGGTCCGTTTCGAGAAGCAGCCGGGCCGCCGTTTCGATGCGGCTCGAGTTGATGTAAGCCATCGGGGAGATGTGAAAATGGCGTTTCCAGTAACGGAAAAATGTGCGCCGGGAAATGGCGAATTTCGCAAGAACGGAGTCCAGTTCCAGTTTTTCCCCGAGATGATTGTCTAAATATTTGGCGATCCGGATCACCAGATCCCAGTAGGTTTCGTCGCTCGTTCCGGGGTTGTCGAGACGCCGGTTCAGGAAACTTTCAAACAGGAATTCCAGCGCCAGCATGTCCAGACGGTCCGGAATTCCCAGCGTGTCGGGAGAATCCGATAGCACCAGCAGTTCTTTCATCAGCAGAGACATCCGCGGCGTCAGCGTGAACCCATAGCCCGGAAGACCGAGATTGAACCCGCATGAGGCAAAAAATTCCATATAGACAGGCCGGTAGGAGAGAATGAAAAATTCACATTTCACATCGGACAGAATCCGATAACGTTTTTCCGGCAGCCGGATTTCCATATAGGGAAAAATGTGACGAAAACGGATGGCGTCCACCTCTATTTCCAGATAAGTGCCGTCTCCGGACGGAGTGAAACAGAAATCCAGGGTTTCCACAGGACTCGGCATCGGGATGTGCGTATCCTGAAAATACGAAAGCCGATACAATTGGGCAGGCTGGCGCAGAAGACGCGGAAGTCCGCCCATGGGCAGGAATTTCTGGGGTTTTGAGGGGGAATCCTTCATGAACGCTCCATTCTTTTCTCTTACAATATCACTCTTTTACGGCAGCGCAACCTGCTCTGGCACTAAATTGAATTTTTTTGGCACTAAATTGAATTTTTGGTTCTTGAAAAGAGCTTTTCGCCCGTTACTTTTATAACAAAGTCAGGAGATGGAAATAGCATGAAAAACAATTTATGGATATGGGGATATGTCCTGAAGGAAAGCATCCCTTCGAAAATGGAATTCGTATCGAATCCGACGCAATGCAGTCTGGAAACCGCCGCGGCGTTCGTCGGCGCGGACAACGTCGTATTTCTGGATTCCACCAGCGACCGCGAACGTCTGAACGACCTCTATTTTCGGAACGTCGCCGGATTCGGAAACGTGATCTGCGGCCTTCAGCACGGTTACGAGATCGAAACCGCCCGCAAAGTCAGCGAGTTCTCGATGAGTCATCCCAACATTTCGGGGGCGGTGATCGACGACTTTCTGGACGAGGTCGGCCCCAGCAAGGACATGACCGTTTCTCAACTCAAGGAAATTCACGATGCGCTGAAAAGCGTGAATCCCGCACTGAAGCTTTTCGTGGTGCGCTATTCCCGCCAGAATTTCGACGAGCTGATCCCGTATTTGCCCTACCTTGACGGCATCAGTTTCTGGGTCTGGGTCTCGACCGAACATTACTGGCATTATCAGCATCATCAGGACCTCGTGACCCTCCGCCGGAAATACGGCAAGACGGTCCTTCAGGGATTGTTCATCCACGACTACGGCGACAGCGGACGTGCGCAGCCGATGGAGTTGCTGAAACTTCAGGTCCCCCGCATGGGCAAGGAGTTGAAAGATGGGTGGATCGACGGCATCGTGCTTCTGCAGAACGGCTGGTTTGATGATGAGGAACACCGCGAACAAGTAACATATCTGCGGGATTACTTCACATGGTTTCATGGGACGAAAACGATCCGGTAACTTGCTGACTGCAAAAAGAAAGAGGTTCAAGATGAAAAAAATCGGGAAGAATTTCACATTAATCGAACTGCTGGTCGTGATTGCGATCATCGCCATTCTCGCCGGGATGCTTCTTCCGGCGCTGAACAACGCAAGAGAAAAAGCGCGTATGATCAGCTGTCTCAATCACATGAAACAGCTCCAGACAGGCGCGATCGCCTACGCAGGGGATTTCAACGACTTCGCGCTGACGGAAAAGCCGGGCTACTGCTGGCCTTATGCCGCCTGGAATTATATGACAGGAAAATCGCTCGGAACACCGGGGAGTTCCGGGCTTTTCTGGTGCAACAGTCCGATTTTCTATTGTCCGGTTTATCCGGGAAAGGAAAGTTCCTACGGATATTCCTACCCGACGACAATGTCGTATGTCATCAATAAAAAAGTGACACTCGGGTCAAAACTCTGCAAGGTGAAAAATCCTTCCGCAAAGTTTCAGTTTATTGAAGGATTCAAGAATGCCTGGTATACAGATGGTTATTCCTTGTATCAGTTCCCGCCCGTATTCATTCACGGAAAAAGAAGTCTGTATTCCGATTCAGAACTGATTTCCCCGACATGGGCCGTCATGGCCAATACCTTTACCACAGCGAAGGCGGCTCAGTCCAGAGCATCGACCGGATTTTTCGACGGACATGCGGAAATGACGACCGCCGGCAGAATCGGATTGACCGGCGGTGAAATCTGGAACATTGCTCAGTAAATAAGGAACAGCTCATGAAATCGTTTTTTGCAATTTTTCTTCTTGCATTCAGCACGGCAGCCCTTTTCTCCGGCGATTACAAGATTCTCGGCGACTTTGAAAGAGAAGATTCCTTTCAGAATATCTGGCAGGCCCCGCGAGGCATCTGGGCTGTTTCCGGCGGAAAGACAAGCGGCGTTCTTGCCGAACAGCATGTTGCAAACGGTCATTTTTCCCTTTGCTGGAACGTTCCCGGAAGAAAAGCCCCATCCTGGCCTTATCTCCAATACCGGTTCCCGGAAAGAGAACAGGATCTGAGCGGTTTTAAAACGCTTTCCATGCGGGTTTTCAATCCGGGAACTCAGAAACAGCTTCTCTTCATCCGTTTTGAAACGAAAGGATTGGAACTCAAGGACAAATTCATCGGGGTGGTCCGCACGAAATGGCTCGAACCGGGTGAAAACAACATCAAAATCGACATCGGACAGGCAAACGGTACTGTCCGCGAAAAAAAAGAGGAGGCAAAAACGGACTGGCGTAAAACAGATTCCGTAACATTCTATTTCAATTCTCCGAAAGAACAGTTTACGCTTTTCGTCGATGATATCCATCTGGGGGAAAAACCGGCGGTCAAAAGAGAAGAAGGCGCTTCCGCCGTCAAACCGCCGGTGCCCATGAAATTCAGCGGGTTCTGGGACAAAATCCCGGTCAGCGAAATTGCGTTCACCAATCGGGGGGAAAAAGCCTCCATGCCATCCCGTCTTCAGGTTGCCTACGATGAGTCGAATCTCTTTCTCCGTCTGGTCTGTCCGGATTCCTTTTCCGGGGATTCCAAACTCCTCGGACATGACGATCCGGCGATCTGGAACGGGGAACATGTGGAACTTTTCATCCGGAATGAAACGGATGTTCCGGGCAATTATTATCAGTTCGTTTTCAATCCGGCGGGAAGCCGTTACGACAATAAAATCACGGGAGGGCTCTTCTGTCTCGTCTGGAACGGCGCATGGCAGGTGAAGACTTCCCGCATCGGAAAACACGGATGGGAGGCGGTTGTCTCGCTGCCGTGGCACATCTTTGATTATCCATCGGAAAAACCGCCCCGCTGGACACTGAATCTCTTCCGCATCAATCCGCGGAAGAACGGCACCGAACATACCGCCCTTTCCCCGACGTTTGCCGGTCATCATGAGGTTGGCAAGTTTCTTCCGATTTCTGTTCCCGCGCCGGATGTCGATACTTTTTTTGCCGTTCCCGAATCATTTGATGTCAACCATCCATCGATCGGCAAAAATACGGCATCCGTTTCCATCAACGCCCGGCGCGAGGGAACAGTCAATCTGGAACTCCGCGCGAACCGATCTGTTTTCTTCATGAAGAAAAAACTGGAACAGGGAAACAACCTTTTTCCTTTTGGGTTCACACTGGATGACTCTCCCTCTCAAAAGCTTCAGCTCACCTTGAAAGATGCGGATGGACGCACCATTGCGGAAAAATCCTCATCCTTCCGAATGCCGCCTCCGCTTTCAATCCGTCTCGATGAGCCGGGCTATCGGAATAATATTTATGCGGGACAAGACCTTAAAGCCATTCGCGGTTTTTTCCTTTTAAGCCTTCCTGAATCCGTACAGAAAAAAATAAAGGTCCGCGCGGTTTTTGAAACGGCGGACGGAAAAAATCTTCAGGAGAAAAGTTTTGACGCGAAACCAAAAGTCCCGTTTGAATTTCCGGCGGAAGCCCTGGTGGATGGCGCCTATCGTCTGCGTGCATGGCTCGAAGGCGCCGACATCGGCAAAGCAGGGGAAACCGTTCTGTCCATCCACAAACTCCCCTATCGGAAGAACCAGAGTTATGTCGGACGCGACCGTTTTCTGTATGTGGATGGGAAACCGTGTTTCATTTTCGGCGTGTATCACGGGGCGACCGTCGATGACTTACCGCTTCTGCGTAAAGCGGGATTCAACCTTTTCCGTTTTTACGGTTCACAGAACGGAAATGAAAGGATGCTTTCCGAGGCGGAAAAAAACGGTCTTTTCGGGATCCCGATGTATGCGCCGCTCGTCCATGCCGCCAACACGGTTCCGGAAGGAGTTTATCCCATGATGAAAAAAGTTTTTTCGGTCATGGACAAGTATCCGAACGCAATCGGCGTAAGCATTGCCGACGAAATCAATGTGACATCAGGGAATGAGAGAGAGGATATGAACAAGCTTTATCGTTATCTCGGCGAACTCAATCCTTACCGTTCGGTCCAGATCGTGCAGAATGCGGAAAACTTCACCCCCGCGGTCCATGAAAACTTCTGCGACATTTATGAATTGGATTATTATGACAGTTTCGACAAAACCAGCGGCAGTTCGCGTCCCCTTTCGGATATCCCGCTCCGTGTCCGCGAGCTGAATAAAAAGCTTTCTCATTCGAAGGCGATCCATGTCGTATTTCCCGGATATGACCGTTACAGAACGGCGCATCCCCTTCAACTCGGCCGTTATGCAAACTACCGGGAACTGCGCTGTCTCTACTACGCCTGTTTCGCAGAGGGGGCGACCGGTTTCAACTTCTGGCCTTTCTACTGTCCGCTGCACGGCTGTGTCGCCGAGTATCCCGGCTGGCAGGGAATCGTGAAAAACAACCTCGAATTCAAGAACATGCTGCCGGTTCTGTATGGTCCGACGATTGCCGGAAAACTCAAAGTCAACGGGCTTCCGGAAAATCAATCCCATGTCATCGTCAAATCGAAAGGAAAATATATATACATTCTCGCCGCTTATACGGGAAAGGAAAAGCGGAATGCGACGTTTTCCGGCGAAATACTCAAGGACATCTCCCGACTCAAAGTATTGGCGGAAAGCCGGTCCATCGAAGTGCGGGACAATTCGTTTTCCGACTCCTTCGGGAAATATGACGTTCATCTTTATACGGATGATCCGAATCCGCCGGAACTCCTCGCCGTTGCGGAAAATCAGGCGGCTGCCGACGCCTGTGAAAAGGCTTTCCGCGACCGCAACAAGACCAACCTTCTGCATCAGACATTCTTGAAAAATGAAGGCGGCCTGAAAATCGAACTCACCAATGCAAAAGGACGGGAGAGGTCCGAAATCCTCAAAGGGGCTTACCCATGCGCTCCCTATTATCTGGTGGACGGAATGAGACGGAGTCCGCTCTATTTTCCGAAGAATCAGGACTTCCCCGTCACAATCTCATTCCGCATGGCGGAGCCCGTCACGATCGGACGCATAGGCATCCGTACAGAGCGGAAGTCTTATATCACAGATGGCGTCATACGGGCATTCTGCAATGGGAAATGGATCGACTGTGCAAAAATCGAAAATACCGGAGCGGATTATTCCGAGTTCCGTTTTCATCCGGTCACGACGAAACAGCTTGAACTCGTGATCCGGAAGATCCATTCCGAATCGCCCTGGTTCTTTCTGGACGACGTCGAAGCCTATTCTCCGCAATAGGTTCCTTGCCATGTTCCGGCGGTGCGATGCAACAGGAGTTCGGGCGGATTTCGCTGGAAGAAGCCGCCCGGGAAGAATCCCGGACGGCGGAGAAATAAGTCCGAAACTTTTCAGCTTTCGAAGACGACTAGCGTATAGCCAGTAAACACATCAAGGGAGACATTGCAATAGCCGTCTTTGATCTCGAACGGAACCACCTTCCGGTCCGGCGCAAGATAGACCTTTTTGATCTTCCGCCCGTCGGTCCGCAAGGAAAGTTTCGTGTTCAGGACACTGATGCGGTCCTCCACGCACATCGCCTCGCAGCGGCGTTCCGGACAGTAGGCCATCAGGTGAACCGTCTCGTATTTCTTCCCCTTCTTCTGGACGATCGCGCGGGCAAAGGACGGCAGGTTTTCCGTCCGGAGTTTCGGCGTGGAGTCCAGCCGGCTGAGAACGCTTCCGAGAAGTTCGCGGAGCTGTTTCGGAGCCCGCGTGTGATACCCTTTGAAAAGTTCTCCGGCAATATAAACGATGTTGCCTTTTTCGACAAGGAAAGGTTCGTCGGTCGGTCCCTGCGGCGGAATGTAGTAATTTCCGCGGAATCCGTCCCATCCGTAGTTCATGTAGGGCTTGACGCAGACCATCTCCACCTTCGCGCCTTTGACGGCTTTCACCTTCGAACCGGAGGCATAGAGGGCAAGGGGCATGTCGGGGAGTCCCGCCGCGTATTTGCCGGACGGCTGGAAGAAGAAGGGATCGTGCGAAATCGGACCTTCATATACCACCGGCCAGGAGGAAACCGTGAACTTTTTGCCGTCCTTGTCAAGACCCGATTTCGAGGTGGCGAGAACCGCACCGCCGCGTTTCAGATGGGCTTCGACACGTTTCGCCATCTCCTGGCTGAACGGGGCGTCGTCCGGGAAAATCAACAGTTTGTATTTGTTCCAGGAAGAGTATTCGGAAACGAAGTCGAACTGGATTTTGAGTTCGTCCAGCATCCGGACGGCGGCCC
>CAYWZD010000174.1:0-8040 GCA_964462755.1 uncultured Victivallales bacterium
GTGTGACAAGCACATTTTCGACCGTCGCCCACGGCCCGGTCTCCGGAACCTTGAAGGTCAGGACCAGCCGTTTCCATTCATCTCCCGAGAGATCGGAGCCCTTGATGCTGGTTCCCTTCACGCCGGTTCCTGTGAAGAGGTTTTTCGCATCCTGTCCCTGAATTCCGAGGCCGAAAACGGTATTGTCGGGAACTTCCTTTCCTTTGCGGACAAACACGACGAAAGAATAGCTTTTGCCGCGTTTCACAGGAAGCCGTTTCATGAAGGACAAGCTTACCTGTTTCGGATTGCCGGGAAGGATTTTGGCTTCAAGACATCCGACTTCTTTGGCACCGATCTCCGCATTGTGGAGGAATTCACCTTTTGTCCCAGGAGCTTTCCATCCATCCCAGCAGGAAGAATCGAACGCATCGGAAAACTCTTTGGAAACATCCTTTTCCCGGAAGGCGAAATCATCGAAAAACACACTTCCGGCGGATGCGTTGGAACATCCGGGAAGGAACTGAAGCTGTTTGGTCGGGGAAAATTCACCGGTCAGAGGAACGGTAAAAGCCACGCTCATTTTGCGCCATGAGCCAAGCGCCTTTCCGGGAAGAGAAATCGTGGCGACAGTTCCCAGATACTTCCCTTTTTCATCCATCGCCTGAATGCCGAAAGTCACGCTTCCGTCAGGGGAAAAATCTTTAACCTTTGCAAAAATTTCCGCCTGATATGTCTTTCCCGGAACTCCGTCGAAACGCTTGATGAAGCAGAAACTGCTCTTTGCCGGGTTCCCCTTCCCGATTTGGATTTCAAGTGCGCCCGGGGCGTTTTTCCCTTCCTCCGCATTCCGCTGGAACAAGCCGCGCGCGGAATCCGTTTTCCAGTTCCCCCAGCTATTCGCAGTGA
Source organism: uncultured Victivallales bacterium (assembly GCA_964462755.1). GTDB lineage: Bacteria > Verrucomicrobiota > Lentisphaeria > Victivallales > UBA1829 > SIG94. Next base: position 889 of record CAYWZD010000174.1, read on the forward strand.
AGTCGTCCTGAATATCCGCTCCGGAAAGAACGAACACCCCCATCAGTCCCATTGTGAAAAAAAACTTCATACTGATCTCCATTCCCTTGTTGTTGTCAGTCCGGATCGGTTCCCGTGGAGGAACTCCAGTAATAGGCGTATGCATTGATTTTCTGTTTGCATATAGATTCGGCAAGAGTCTGCACATGTCCGTCCACAAAGGAAACGTTTGTATTTTTTCCATGTGCCGGCATTTCCAATCCATAGGTATTGGTGGACATATTGAAGTCCCAGGAGTTGACTCCGCTGATTGCAAAGTAAGGGATGCCGCGGGCGCAATCGCTCCAGTAAATGACGCGAGATGCCTGCTTGATGCTTTCCGGCTTGAAAAGATTGACTTCCGGGTAAGTGAGGGCGGTTTTTCCGTAGTCGCAACGCCGATTCCACGGAGCATATTTTCCGTATCCGGCGAGATGAATATTGGTTCCATAGTCGAGCTTGAGATACTGCTGCGCCAGTTTCGCACGGGATGGACACCGGAAAATGGACGGCGGCAGGGAGGCCGCTGTGGTATTGAAGGGAATCTTATAGTTGATGACCCCAAAATACTTGGCGTCGATCAGGGTTGTGAGCATCTGATAGGAGATACTTGTGTTGCTCTGCCCATAAAAAACCGTTCCCCATCCGCTGCTGTCGTTGGCATACAGGACAGTGCCCTGTGCCATTTGTTTCAGGTTTCCTGTGCAGGAAATCGTCTGGGCTTTGCGTCTTGCGGCATTCAATGCGGGGAGCAGCATTCCGGCCAGAATCGCAATAATCGCAATAACGACCAGTAGCTCAATTAATGTGAACCGTTTCATCGTCTTTCTCCTCATTTTATAAGATTTTCATATCGTTTTTCAATTGTGTTCACCGTATGACAAGTTTAGGCTGAATATAAATATCCTGTCGTTTTTCGAACGGGAGATTGATCTGCTCGATGATTTTGTCAACCATGAGGTTCAGATTCAGGTCGATGCTGCTGAATGCCCGGAGAGCCTCGCCGCTGCTCCACGGAGTATTCCCGCAGCCGATCATCGGGAATCTCGCAGGGATTTTTCTTCCTTCCTCTTCGGCAATTTTCAGGAACTGGGCCACCCACGTGTCCGCCGCCGCGAAAAAACCGTCTGGCATCAGTTGAGGCGAGGTGATGAGTTGCCTGAAAAGAGTCTCCCGTGGCAATCCCCTCTCAAAATAGGGATCCATGATGTAAAGCCACGGATCGAATCCTGCCTCGGAAAGAGCCCTGGAAAAACCGTCGATGATGAATTTCTCCCGGTGGCGCGCATACGCCTCCGGATAAAAACGGACGTTGAACGGGAGTCCGCTCGGGATCAAAAGCGGATGGCGCGCGCCTTGATCCATCAGAAATTTTCCGGCCAGATATCCCACTTGTTCATAATTGAACCAGACGCCCGTGCTTTCCGGGAAAGCGCCTGAATCGAAAAAATCGATGAATATGGGATGTTTCTTTTTGAAATCCTCAATATAGGGAAAAGCGCCGTTCTCATAACCGTCGATCACCAGTCCGGCAAGGTCGGCGTCCAGAAGCTGCCCGGCGGCGCGGTTGATGGAGGGGCGATGTTTCGGATCGTCAAATCCCGTGGTGTTGACGCTCTGCACGGTAAAAGCATTCCGTGTCAGTTCAGTCAGCAGGGCGTGATAGAGATCCGAATAGAGATGTCCTTCCGTACGGAGAAGAAGCCCGACGGTTCCGTTATTCCGTTTTGGAGCCGCAGAGCCCCCGCGGACAAAGGTTCCGCTGTGGCGGTAGCGCTCGATCAGCCGTTCGTTCTCCAGAAGAGACAAGGCGCTCCGGACCGTCACCCGCCCGACATTCAGCGATGCGGCAAGTTCGCGCTCTCCGGGTATGCGCCCGTCCGAAAATTCTCCGGAAAGGATTTTATCCCGCAGGAGATTCGCAACGGAACAGGTTTTTGTCGGCAGAATCATCGGCTTCATTCCTTCATTGGTTCTGTAGCTTTCCTGATATAGTATAATCTGAATTGAACATGAACGCAATAGAACCAATGCAACTTTTTCCTTAAAAAGCCATATTGAGACAAGACCATTGAACGGAGGCCATTTTCCATGTGCCGCAAGAAAAATGAACAGCGCCATGATCCTGGAAAATCAATTCATGAGTTGTAAACCGGTTCAAACGGCTGTATAGTGATCCTCAAAGGGACGCTCCGTCCCCGGAAGCAACCGCCCGGAACGGATTCCTTATGCAATAAAATCCCCGGGAGCGTCCCGCCGGAGAGGAGGAAGTCATGATTATCCGTGCGATTCAGGCGGACATCACCACCCTTGCCGTGGATGCGATCGTCAATGCGGCGAACTGTTCCCTGCTCGGAGGCGGCGGCGTGGATGGCGTCATTCATCGTGCGGCGGGACCGGAACTTCTGGAGGCCTGCCGTCCCCTTTGCGGGTGCAAAACAGGAGAAGCAAAACTTACGCCCGGATTCCGACTGCCCTCAAAATACGTGATCCATACCCCCGGTCCCGTCTGGCACGGAGGAAATCACGGCGAACCCGAACTCCTGCGGAATTGCTACCGGAACTCCCTCGAACTCGCAAATGGAGCGCAATGCCGCACAATAGCGTTTCCCGGAATCTCCACGGGAGTCTACGGGTATCCGCTTCGCGCCGCCTCGGAAATCGCCGTAAAAACGATTATGGAGTGGAAAGGGAATTTCCCGGAAGAAGTCATTTTCTGCTGTTTCTCAAAGGAAGCACTGGAAATTTATCACGATCTATTGAAACACTACCAAACAGAAAGGCAGTCATGACGCAGACCAATCCGAATTGTCCGTGCACCTGGCCGGGATGCGAAAATCATGGAAACTGCAAAGCATGCCAGGCAAACCACAATCCCTATGGGGAAAAGACCGCCTGCCAGAAACTGACCGGGAAAAAACCGTCCTCCGACGGTAAGTAAGAACCACGGACAGGAGAAAATATGCAGAAAAAACAAAGTTTCAAAACCGTGTGGGCTGCTTTTGCCGTTGCGGCCGCCCTGTGGTCCGCGGGATGCTGTTCGCCTTCGACGGAATCCCCGGAACCACCGAAAGGGTTCGTCTACATCGCGGACGTCATCCCGGACCCGGTGTTCGACATTCGTTACGCCACCGACTATAATTTTGTCGGAACCAGAATCGACGGCTACCGCGCCCCGAAACCGATGATGACGAAGGAAGCGGCCGCCGCGCTCGCGAAAGCCGCGGCAGACCTCCGGAAACAGGGATACCGCATTCTGGTCTACGACGCCTACCGCCCGCAGAAGGCGGTCACGCACTTCGTCCGCTGGATCAACGATCCCGCCGCGCCGGGCGTGAAGGCGTTCTTCCCGAACCTGACGAAAAACGACCTCCTCAAAGGCGGCTACATCGATGCCCGGTCCGGACACTCCCGAGGGAGCGTCATCGACCTGTCACTGGCGCGGATGGACGGAACTCCGGTGGATATGGGCGGTGCATTCGATCTCTTCGACGAGGTGTCCCATCCTGACTCCGCGCGGATCACTGCAGCACAGCGTCGCAACCGCACGATCCTGAAGTCGGCCATGGAAAAGGCCGGATTCGTCCAGCTCGACACCGAATGGTGGCATTTCCGCCTCAAAGATGAGCCTTATCCGGACACCTACTTCGACTTTGACGTGCAATGAAAATACTCACTGATGCAGATGCCATGCCGCGCCCGCTGAAAGAGGCGCTCCTCAAAGCCGCGGAACGTGAAAAAGTGGAGACATTCTTTGTCGCGGCGCGGATGCCCCGTCTGCCGGAATCGGAGTTCGTCAAAGGCGTCGCCGCCGGAAACGCCTTCAACGGCGCGGACGACTGGATCGTCGAACATGCCGGAACCGGGGACCTGATCATCACCGCCGACATTCCTCTGGCCGACAGGGGAATCGTCAAGGGGGCGGAGGTTCTGAACCCGAAAGGCGAATTTTTCACACAGTCCAACATCAAAAATGCGCTGGCCATGCGGGAACTGATGGAAGAGTTGCGCATCACCGGGGAAGTCACCGGCGGACCTCCGCCGTTCTCGGAAAAACAACGCATCAGGTTCATCGATGCGCTGAACAGATTTTTACAGAAAAGGAAATGACCGGAATGAGAAATGTGCTCGAACGATTTCTGGAATATGTGAAATTCGATACCCAGTCAAACGACTCCACGGGAACCCATCCCTCGACGCCGGGCCAGCTGATTTTTGCGCAGCATCTCGCGGAGGAAATGCGGAAGGCAGGCATCAAAAATGTGACTGTCTCCGAACATGCCTATGTCTTCGGCGAACTGCCGCCCACACCCGGCATGGAAAAGGTTCCCGCACTGGGACTCATCGCACACATGGACACCTCGGACGCCGCTTCCGGGAAAGATGTCCGGGTGCAGATCGTGGAATACAAGGGGGGCATTCTCCCGCTCGGAAACAGCGGACGGAGTCTCGATCCGGCGCGGTTCCCGCTTCTGGACAAGGTCGTCGGGCACACCCTTGTAACAACGGACGGCACCACTCTGCTGGGCGCGGATGACAAGGCGGGAATCGCTGAAATTCTCACCGCGGCGGAACAGATCATCACAAAAAGCCTCCCTCATGGCAAAATCTGCCTCGGGTTCACCCCCGACGAGGAGATCGGCGAAGGCACTCTTCACTTCAATGTGGAAGGATTCGGCGCGGAATACGCCTATACGCTCGACGGCGGAACGGTGCATGAAATCGAATTCCAGAATTTCAATGCGGCGCAGGCGACTTTTGAAATCAAAGGGAACTCCGTACACCCCGGCACGGCGAAGGGAATCATGGTCAACGCCCAGAAAATCGCCATCGAACTGGACTCGATGCTCCCGCCCGGCGAAGTGCCGGAATCCACGGAAAAGTTTCAGGGATTCTATCATCTGCTCCGTTCCGAGGGAACCGTCGGAGCCGCAAAAGCCGTCTACCTTCTGCGGGATCACGATGCGGATGCCTTTGAAAAACGCAGAAAGACCGTCGAAGGCATCGCGGACAAACTGAATGCGAAATATGGCTCTGGCACCGTAACCCTGACAATCAAGGAGCAATACCGGAACATGGAGGAAATACTCCGCAGACATCCGTTTCTCATCGACATCGCCGGGCAGGCGATCCGGGACGAAGGCCTTGAACCGAAAACCGTTCCGATCCGGGGCGGCACGGACGGCGCCCTGCTTTCGTTCCGCGGACTCCCCTGTCCGAATCTGGGAACAGGCGGCTTCAATTTCCACGGAGAGTGCGAATACGCATCCGTTCAGGAAATGGAAACGGCTGTAAGAATCGTGCTGAATATCATCGCGGCATTTGCCAGGCTCTCGGATCACTGACGCACTCTTCGTCTGGAAACCATCAGACTCCGGGTGTATATTAAATGGAAAAACCGAAGGAGCATTTCCATGAACCGCAGTCGATTTTCAGCAATAGACGCCAATTACATCAGCGGAGACCTGTCATGAGCGTACACCGTTCCGGGAAAAAAGAAGCGCACGGTCCGCGGACCTTTTATGATGTCAGGGTGGATCTCCATGGAATGTTCTGCGAAGAAGCCATGCGAAAAGTGGAAAAGACCGTCTGTTCGAATCCCGGTTCCAGTATTCTGGTGATTCACGGACATGGCAGCGGCGTGTTGCGGAACGCGGTCAGGGATGCGCTTCGCAACAATAAGCTTCCGAAAGTCCGTTCCTACGTCTTCGGCGAGGACATCAATGCGCCGGGACTGGATGGCGTCACGGTGATTTATACCTGAACTGAAATTCATTTGTTCTCATCCGGGATGTCTTCTTCTAGCGGGACGCCGCATTGCGGATACTCCGGGATGCTGTTTGATTTCCGAAGATTTCAATCCTCCGCATGACAGGCATCTTTTTTTGAAAAAAAATAAATTCCTCCTTGACAAAAGCAATTCCGCGCTTATAATTATAGATAATGTCATTATATTGTCAATATGAATTTTGAGCGAGAAAATTATGGTTATAACAAAATATGCACAGATTCAGAACCGGATCATCGAATATATTGCGCGCAAAAATATCCGAAAGGACGACGTGCTTCCAACCGAGAAAAAAATGGCGGAACTGTTCGGGGTCAGCATCATCACCATACGGAAGGCGATTTCAAATCTGGAGATGGAGAAAATAGTCCGCAAGGAACAAGGACGCGGCACCTTCCTCCAGATGGAACTCACGGACATGAAACCGAGAGGCGAACTTCTTTATCTGGACATCATCCGGGATTCCTCATTCACGAGGACGCCCATTTTCTTCCCCTGGCTGAAGGATGTTGAAGAACGCCTGAAACCGTATGGATGGAGGTTCTCCTCGCTTGTGACTTCCGGAAAACCGGACGCAGCCATCCTGAAACGGATGCGTGGCGTAAAGGGAATCATTGCTTCGAACTTTCTCACGGAGGAATGGGTTTCCACACTCCGCTCTCTCAATATTCCCACAGTGGTCATGGGAGCGATCGGCGTCCCGCCGGAAGGGATTCCCGTTCTCACTTTCGATTATGAAAAAATGACGGAAATGCTGGCTGAAAAACTCATCGGACAAGGTGCGACGAGATTCGGTCTGATTCCGGGCGGCAGCAGCTACATTCCCGCCCAACAGATGTGCCGTTCGCTCACTGCATTTCTGGCAAAAAAAGGAATTCCTTTCTCCAGAGAATCCGTCTGTTTCTCCGACGAACAGAATCACGCACCCGGCACCATGATCCGGCAGACCGGCGAGTTTCTGGAAGCCCATCCTGAAATCGATGCCTTTCTGGTGGAATCGGAAGCATTCATCCCGATGATGGTTCGTCTGTATGATTCGCCAAGACGGCCCCTGATCGGAATTCTTTCCACACAGCCCCGTTTCATGAATTTCTCACCGAACGTTTTCGAGGCTGTTTTCGAAGACAACATTGCGGAAAAATCAATCGATGTCCTGCTGAATATGATCAACGGAGGCAAGGTCCCGAAACAACTCAGGATTGCTCCGAAATTCTCGATGGACCTGTAATAACATAATACAAAATTTTCCATATTGATGAAGAGGGTCGGGAAACATCTTTCCCCCTCCTCCTGACTTATACTTGTGCAAATAGGGTTGACGAACAAAACTTCCGCGGCAATTTTCC
>CAYWZD010000175.1:0-3327 GCA_964462755.1 uncultured Victivallales bacterium
GGGTTCCCGGCGGACAGTCCTTCAGCCGTGTCTGAAGCTTGTCCTGCTGCCACATCAGGTAATTTTTGTCCGAAAGTTTCGGATCGTCGCAGGCAATCCGGAGGGAATTTTTTCCGCTGTGCGCTTTTCCGCTGTCCAGCGAATGAAAGGTTCCTTTCAGATTCATCTGGAAAGTCTTCCAGCCGACGGGCTGTCCGGTTCCTGAATCGGCCTCCTCCAGCGACGGATTCACGATCCGGTTTCCGTCCTTGTCCGGAAGAACGGGTTTCTCTTTCGGAGCCCCGGACTCCTTCCCGAGATAAGCGTCGTCAAACCAGATTTTCCCGGTGGAAACGAGTTGGAAACACACATACGCACTCGTAAACGGCCGGTCCGGCATTTTGAACCGCAGGACGATCCGTTTCCATTCGCCGACTGGCGCCCCCTGAATCGTCGAGGAAAATGCGCCGCCATGCCGCTCCGCCTGCATGGTTTCCATGTAAATGCGGAAACGCGTCCGTGCGGAATCCGCCCGCACAAGGACGGAAAACTCCATCGGGGTTCCCGGCGGACATTCCTTCGTCAATCTGGATTCCAGTCCCTTCTGAATGAACAGCAGGTAAGCCTTGATTCCGAGGGATGGATTGTCGTTTTCAATGCGGATGGATTTCTTCCCTTCCGCCGCAACGGTTTCATCCACGAAATGGTGCTTGCCGAGACTCAACTGCTGCATCGTCTTCCATCCTTCCGGAAGGGAGGGATTTTTCGAGTCGGGCTGTTCAAAAGACGGATTCTCCAGCAGATTCTGCGCGAAACCGCCCGCGGCGGCGAAAAACAAAGCCGCGGACAGTATGGGAGTCAGGTGTGTCATTGTGGTTGTCCTTTTCGGTTCGGTTCAGAAATTCAGATCCGGTTCTCTCGCTCAGAGGGAAACATTGACTTCCTCGTCGCCGTGCTCCGCGAGCCACTTTTTCAGATATTCGGGCGCATCCAGCCCCAAGTCGGCGATGTTGTTGGAACAGACGATTACACCGTGAATGTCCCCTTTCATGAGCAACTTACGGTACAAGCCGAGCTGGAATTTCATCTCTTCAAGGGTGATCGGACGGCAATCCCCGTAGTTGTAGATGTAACAGCCCGCCATCCGTTTTTTGCCGGGCGTCATGGATACCAGACGGGCAAGATTCCGTTCCGCTTCCGCCAGCTGGGCGCTGTCCCACGACCAGAAGGAAATCACGTCGACCAGATCCAGATATGCACTGTAATCCGCCTCGAAAAGCGCCGCATAATACACCAGGAACAGTTTCAGCGGACGCGGCGCGCTGTGAAGACGGTCCCGGATCTCTTTCAGTCGGGACAACGGCATCCGGGCGTCACGGGTGGCAAGACGGAAAAAATCGTCCAGAACTCCGCCGACGATGTTCGGATATTTTTGCGCCTGCCGCAGGACTTCGTCCAGATCGTCCCCGCCGTCGTCGTTCCGCCGCGAGGAGCCGTCGCCCACGATGGACCACACCACATTTTTGAACGCAAGCAGTTTTTCCGACTCCGCATCGAACGGAGGTTTCGGACTGCCCAGAAAGACCACCCGGCAGCAGTTCGGAATCCCGAGATAGGCGGCGCCTTCGACCGGCCCCATCTGATTGACGCCCGGAATCTTCCATGCGGCGCATTCCTTCCGGTGATGGCATCCGGCGTCATGTCCCCATATCCAGAAACAATCCCTCAATGACTTCATTTCCATGCAACACTTCCTTCTATTTCTTTGTTATGAAAACGGCTTACCAGCCGCGATCCTGAATATCGATGTTCTCCAGCACAATACGGTTCCAGCTCATGGGCTCGGAATGTCCATCCAGAAACAGGAAATTCACATTGTTCATGTGAACACTGGACGGAATAGCATTTTTGGTAGTGGTGAAGCCGTTGCCCGTATAGGCATAAACAAAATTAATGGAGGGAAGCCCGGTGGTCGTCCAGATGATTCCATCCCATTTGCCGTCGCCCAGTTGGATTTTCCGGCTGATGTTTTTCAGACGCGAGATCTTGATGAAAGAATAGCTGGTGGCGGAAAGATTGTGTCCGCACCAGCCGTTGTAGCCGTAATTATTTACGGAGTTTTTGGAGGAAAGATAACGTCCGTCGTTCCCGCTTTGCGTCGGACAATGAAACACTTTGTTGGCGCGGGAGCCGACATCGCTGAGGGCGGAATCAGTCTTTTTGAGGTAGGGCGAAAGCACCATCCACCATGTGGCGCCCGGAGGAGTGACGACCGCGGGCGGCAGATTTCCGTCATGATCGTCTGAATAAAGAGCGCTGGCTGTCGCGATCTGTTTGAGCTGGCTGGTGCACTGGACAGCTTGCGCTTTCAGCTTTGCCTTGTTCAGGGCCGGGAGGAGCATTCCCGCCAGAATCGCAATAATCGCGATCACCACCAGGAGCTCGATCAGTGTGAACCTTGGATTTTTCCAATTCATCTCTACATCCTTTCCATTTCCGGTGTTTTAGAGTTCTTCTTATTTGAAGTCAGTCTGTTTTTTACAGTTTCTCCCGCAATCAGGTCCGGCATGATCCGGTGGATTTCCGGGGCGGTCTGTTCTCCGGAATCCATGTCCAGAATCATGTCGATCAGGCCGGAAGCGATCTTTTCGACCGGCTGGCGGACCGTCGTCAGGGGCGGCGTCGTGAAGCGGGCAAGCGTGATGCCGTCGAAGCTGACCACGGAAAGGTCCTCCGGGACACGGATTCCGAGCATCGGAAAGTCCGCCATGGCAATGGCCCCGAAGAGATCGTTGGTGATGAACACGCTGTCGCAGCGTTTCAGGCTTTCCAGATTCGCCTGAAGATATTCGGTGAACTTTATGGCATCTTTCGGCAGAAGGGAAATGATGCATTGCTGTTCCATGTTGTTTTCTCTGAGAACGTCCTTATATCCGCGGATGCGTTCGACGAACGGCTGGTAGGTCATGCACCATTCGCCGCAGCCGAGGACCGCAATTTTCTTATGTCCGGAACGGATCAGATGTTCCACCGCCATTCTTCCGCCGGTATAGTTGTCCGTCTGCACCATTCCGCATGCTTCGTTGTGCTGGATCGAGTCCACCACCACGATCTTGCCGGAAAAAGTCTTCAACACCTTGTCATTGAACAGTGCCGGACGGGTGGAGTTGAAAATGAAACCAATATAGTCATCGGCCTTGGCCGCAAGGGTTTCCAGAACGGATTCGGAATAAAGATAGATGATCTCCAGACGCAGGTTTCTTTTCACGGCCTCTTCCGATACAAACCGGAAAATATCCGAATAGATCGGGTTGAATCCGGCGGTGCCTTCGCCGGCATTGAGCCAGG
>CAYWZD010000175.1:3427-8035 GCA_964462755.1 uncultured Victivallales bacterium
ATATCCGAATAGATCGGGTTGAATCCGGCGGTGCCTTCGCCGGCATTGAGCCAGGCGATTTTCCGTGGCGGAGGCAGCGTTGCGGCGCGACGGATCACGCAGGGATGCCCCTTGCGCTTTTCGATGAATCCTTCCAATGCGAGCGCATCCAGCGCCGTCCGCACCGTATTCCGTGCGACGTTCAGCATGGAGCACAGCTCCGCTTCCGGGGGAAGATTGCTTCCCTCCTCCAGATTCCGTTCGATGATCGTCTTGAGAATCTGATCCCGGACCGAACGATACTTGAATTTCTTACGCTCAATATTCATTCGAATTGTCTCTGCTATACCATTGTTATACCATAATTATAATCCTGTTTTCCGTTTTGTCAAGAGAACAATTTCATCATTTTCAGAAATTATTGAGAGCAGAGGGAAAAAGCCACAGAAAAGAAACAAGTGGGACGAATGATCCAAGAACTTCTTTTTCCACGGGGAATGCAGAAAAAACGCTTGCCGGAGAATTTGTTTCCTCCGGCAAGCGGCAAGTTGGACACTGTGATGAATATTATTATCAGTTCTGCCGGACTTCTCCCGGCTTTTGAAGAGAAGGCTCTTTCAGAAATTCATCCGGACTCAAATTCCGTCCATAAATCCTGATTTCACGCAAATCTCCCTTGAAGAAGGTTTTCGGCTTGAACAACCATTCGCAGAGTGCCCCCACAACCAGGTGATTGATCGAATTGTGCCCGCTTGAGGGAGGCGCCTTGCATTCTCCTTCGAGTTTTCCATTTATGTACAGCTTCAGGTTTGTCAGGTCGTAGACCGCCGCAATTCTGTACCACCTCTCCTTTTCGAGCTTGCTTTTCGAAACGACCTTCGCTATGAAGGAACGGACAGGACGGGAACCACCTTCACCTTCCGTCTCACTTCCATGCGTCAGAACAAGGCGTCCGTCCGATTCAATCCAGAGATTAATCTGGTTGTTGGCTGTACCGAAAATCCCCATTTTTTCTCCGATGGCCGCGGGACGGATGCTGATTTCATAGGTCGAGGCGCCGGGAAAGGCCGTTCCGCCCATGATCATGATGTAATTTTTACCATCAAACCGCAACATGCCGCGTCCGTCCGGATCGGTCCTGAAAGGGGAGTGGTCAATGGGAGCCACGCCGCCGTTGTGGTAATAATGATAGCCCGTATAGCCGAGATGTCCGCCGCCGTATCCTGTCCCGTTGAGCCGTCCGTTGTGCATGTAACCGGAACGGTCGATCAGAAGGGCGCCTTCATCGCGGTCGCACGGATAATAAAAGAACGGGACCCGCACCGCCTCGATCTCGAAATTGCGGGTTTCTTTCCCGCACCGGATTGGAATTTTGACCGTTCCGGGACGCTGCCCGCCTGTCACCCAGACAGGGAGGGTTGCGTATTTGTAGCCGTTCGGATTTTCATATTCAAGGTGATAATAGTTCAAGGCATCCGCCGGGGAAGGAAGATTGTATGCCCGCGTGAAATTCATCCCTTCGTATTTTGCCAGACGATACCACTCAAGCCCATTGCGCAAAATGCGAAAGAAACCGCTTCCGTTGCGTCCGCGCGGATCGGGGCCCCAGACAGCCTTGACTTCGGCGGTAATAGCGACAGAGCCGTCCTTCGGCCAGAGGAGAGTTCCGCCCGGACCTACACAATTGATGCTCCATCTCGGGTTCACCACATTGCATTTGAGTGTGTTACGGGTCGAACGCGCCCAGAACATCCAGTTCGGACGGATCGACGGGCTTACAAGCGTCATCGGGTTGTAAGGCAGCGCATATTCGCGTCCAGCCCACTTGTAACGGAGGTGCGGGACAATTCCTCTCTCGTTGAAGAACTGCTCCGACGGCAATGAAAATTCCTTTACCGAAAGCCGTCTGAGATCCATCTCCGTGGCGGGAAATGTATGAAGAACCTTTCCTGAAGTATCACAGACATCCAGCATCAAAGTGACTTTCTTTTGTTTGGAGTCGATAGGAAAACCGATGACTTCAAAGTCGAGTTTCTGCGAACCGAGAAGAATCGTGGTATAGTTCGTGAGCACCAGTTCAGGGGTTTTTTCAGGGATAAACTTATCCTTCCGCCAGTCGGCAAGCGCGACCATCGCATAGCGGATCAGAAAGTCCTCCCGTTCATAGCAGGGCAAAACCAGCGAGTTTTCGTAATGGTCGAAAAAATTGGTCATCACGAACGAGTCCGGGCCGGCGGCAAGCGCCGATTCCACGGACTTGCGCCATTTTTCCGAAAGATGAGTCGCCACACCGCCCATGTGAAAATGATTGCTGTAGGCGTTCTGGATACTGACCTCGAAAATCTTTTGCGGATACTCTTGGTGCATGATCGGCGCAAGAATTTCATAATGCGCCTGCTGGCTGGTTCCGGAATAGTTTCCATACTGGGAAACGCCGTCGAAGTAAGGAAGCCGCGCCCCCACCCACCGGGCGCATTCGACTTTATCGGAATCGAGTGCGGGATTCCGGCACGTATTCAACAGCCAGATGAAGCGTCCGCATTTTTTCTCCACAGCCGGAATCACCTTTCCCCATTCTTCCGGGGTAAAATATCCCCCGGTATAGACGCTGATGACGGGATGACCGTCGACACGGAAAATTGCGGGATCATTCATCAGTTCATCCTTGAGCATCTCGAGCTGGGCAATGGTCTTCTGTATGTCTGCCTCGAGGTTCTTTTTTCCGTAATAGACCAGAAAAACGGCAAACTTCGCGTCCGTTTTTTTTTCTTTCGCCTGCTTCATCATGATCTTCATGCCATTGGCATATCCGGGCGCCGGTACATGAAGCTCTATCTGAAGATTGACTGTTCCGTCTTTGCATAGGTCGGCGAAGGCACTGCCCCATTCCTCATACGGACGATGTTCCTTGAACGCATAGTTGGGACCGCCGGAATCATCGACCCGCTGTTTGCCCGGATGCCACCAGGGATTGACCTGGGTCCAGATAGTTCCCCTATACGCGGTTTTGTCGAATGCCGGACGGAAATCGGGAGACGCTCCAAAAACGCTTCCTCCGAGAAAAACACATAAAAAGACTGCCTGCAAAAACTTCATCACACGCTCCATGTTTCGTTTCAATACTTTTTACAACTGTTCCATTCCGACGAGCTCCACGGATAGCTGTCGGTGGAAGCCGCGCCATCCGCATAGAACTTGCGCGCATTTACAGGACCAGCATGGCCGTCGCTGTAAAGAATTTGCGCGTTGACTGAATCATGATAAAGGCCTGGGCCCCACTGGCAGTTCACGCCGCCGGAATATGGTGAAATCACCGGATAACGCCATGTATTGGACTGAGTCTTCCCGGACACCGGATAGTTGACGTATTCGCCCGCATAGTAGACCCTGCTGGGGCTTTTCAGACGGGAAAGCAGAGCGCCGTAGGGCGGGGTTGATCCATAGGTATTGTACAACATATAGGTGATCCCGTAGCTGCCGACATCCCAGGTGATGTAATTCGTGGGAATCACTTTGTTGTTTGCGGCCGTCATCTGCGGATGGGCAGGGCACAGGAACGTTTTCATCCCTTTCACATAACCCGCATCAGTATCCGTTCCTCCCATATACAGAGAGAGGCGGGCATTCCACGTCTGCCGCCCGAGACCTGAAGTCTGCGCGAATGTCGGAACCTGTCCCGCGTAATCCCCGGCATACAGAGACAGGGCAAGGCCTATCTGTTTGAGGTTGGACATGCAACTGATTTTCTTTGCAGTCAACTTGGCTTGATTCAATGCAGGCAGCAGCATGCCCGCCAGAATTGCAATGATTGCAATCACGACCAGGAGCTCTATTAATGTGAATCCGCTTCTCTTTTTCATCATATATTTCCTTTCTGTTTGAGGTTATGATATTCCATGAATTCTTGAACGCCCGGAAACTCGTATCCCGCATCCCGGAAGAAGTGTCCATGCTCTTCCGAGAGGAGAAATTCCGTTGCTTCAAAAATGTATTTCATGATGGGATAATGTCCCACTCTGGCATGCCGCGCCACCTTATCCTGAAAAATCAGATCGCTGACGGTGGTGATCATCGGAAGACTTTCCGATATTCCGGTTTCCCTATAGAAATCAAAATCCCAGTCATGTTCCCGGAATGGGTTGAGCTCCAGAATCAAACCGTCGTATTTTCTTTGCGAGAAAAGTCTTTTCAGAGAAAGGAAGCGTTCCGGAAGCGGAATGGAGGAGTCGAAAACAACAAACTCTCCCGGGGGAAGCCGAAGCTCTTCCAGGGTCCGGTTGAAGTACGGCCGTCCGGACAAGGAAACAACAGCAATGTCGCTCCCGAAATACAGAATGTTCCTGGCGCCGGCATCCCGCAGAAGACGGATTCCCCCATTCAGAAAGGACTCCGTAAGATTTCCGGGGCAGAAAGCCATGAAGTCTGTCGTTTCCGGAGCGGACTTCAGGGAATCCCTGGAAAGTCCCAGAAACCCGATGCGGCAGCGGGAAGCGTAAAGCAGGGGAAATATCTTCCAAAACCACGAACTGTTGCAGAGCACCCGGCTGCCGGAATGAATGCCGCGAAGCTGTGAATAATTGATTTCATCCGGATTGTTGCTTTCCGTCACCGGAACCGTCACGACCCTTG
>CAYWZD010000176.1:0-8031 GCA_964462755.1 uncultured Victivallales bacterium
TTCTTCCGCTTAAAACCTTCGACAACCATTCAGAGCAGTTAACGGAAAATCTTGTCCGGATGGTTCTTTAAAGAATAGACGGTTATTCCGGACCGCACCGCTCATTCGAATTATATTCGGAATTCATTTCAGACAAGACTACTGCAAAATATCAAAAAGGGAGGTAGGGGATCATGTGGAAAAGAAACATTTTTACGCTCATCGAGCTCTTGGTCGTGATTGCCATCATCGCGATTCTGGCGGGAATGCTGCTGCCGGCGCTGAACAAAGCCAGGGAGAGAGCGTATTCAACGAAGTGTCTCAGCAATTTCCATCAGATCGGAATGGCGATGATGAATTATGCATCCGACTGGAATGATTATCCGGGGTCTCCCTATGTCTACAATGCAAGTTCCGTGGACCCATATTATGCATGGCAGACCTCGCTTGATCCGTTTCTTTCCGGGAAGACCAAGCGGCAGGGCAACACGATCTGGTCGCCTCTCTGGATATGTCCGTCCAATCGCGGCCGCTATCTCAACCTTTCCTCCACTTCCGGATTCGGAACAACGGGCTGCGGAACCATCGGCAATTCGGAGATATTCACCAATCCGCCGATCAAGCTCGGGCGTATTTCCAAGCCTTCCACGAAAGTCATCGCCTTCGAGGGCTGCAAGGAAAACAAGGGCGCTTCCGTAGACACCCTCACCGCTTACTACGCCTCCTATGGCTTCTGGACTCTTCGTTTTTCCAAGCATGGAAACGGAAGCCATTTCCTGAAAGGCGCCGGGAATGTCTCGTGGGAATCCGACAGTTCCCCTTACCGAGCCTATTCAACAACCGCAGCCGGCGCAGTCTGGTCGCCGACGAAGTAAAGAGCAATGCCAACCTGTCCGGATTGTCCGGCGCATAGTTGATTGTCGTCTTCTGGATTTTATCAATATCATGGAGGTTTTTTGTGAAAAGAACAATATCGGTTCTGCTTTCCGCAATCGTATCGATGTCCGCAGCAGCCGCCCCGAAAGCCGAATATTCCGGAAATTTTACGGTCAATTTCAAGAAGGCTTTTCAGGCAATTTCCGAAGAGGCAGGAAATCATAAGGATTATACCCTGCCGTCTTCCGGAACAAAAATCGCGGTATGGGCACATATGGGAAACTATCCGGGAAAAGCCTTGTCTCCGGAAGATGTTGGAAAACTGCGGACCTTCGTAAAGGACGGCGGAATTCTGGTTTTGTACTCTTCAACTCCGGCCAATGCGTTTCCGAAAGGGAAAAATCTGTTTGATCTTTCCCCTGCCGCCCCGGTGCTCGGAGCCAATGTGTATGCCTACGGCGACTGGAAAAGCACAGTTCAGCCGAAGGGGAAGGAAATTTTCGGTGCGGATGCGGAAAAATACAATATTTTTGCCGAACAGAAACGTCGTCCCGGTCTCGGCAAACCGGATGGGCTCACCGTGCTTTTCGGGACGAAAGATACGGCGGACCTCGGAGTAACGCGAATCGGAAAAGGAGCCGTTGTCTACACGGGAACCGATCCGAAGTCCCCCGTATATGCGGAGGCACTGTCCAAACTCATGACGCTTCTGCTCGATGAAAAGGAACTCGCCCGGCTGTTTCCGCTTGCAAAGTCCAATGAAGGCGCCCTGGTCGACGGCAGAAAACGGCATCTGGCCCTGGCGCCCGGAGGACAGAAAACGATTCTGCCGGACATTCTCGCGCAGAGCCTGGGAAAGAAGTCGTTCGTTCCCATTGAGGATGAGGATCAGGTTCTGATTCATGTGGGGGATACGCCGTATGTGAAGTCTCTGGGTCTGGATTTCAAGTCGCTCCATCCTTACGGTTACTACATGGTCTGCCGGGACGGCCGCAACATTGTCCTGGCAGGCAAAAACCGCACAGGAACAAATTACGCGGTGAATGACTTTTTGAAACGTTTCGCAGGCTATCGCTGTTATCCCGGCGGCAAGCTGTATGAAATCATTCCCCGACAGGACGTCTTGAAACTTCCGGCAAAATTCGAGTTCAGGGAAGAACCTTCTGTCAAATCGTACAATCTGGTTTTCTCGACCAACGGCGATTTCGCACGCAATCCGCGTCTGACCTGTATGGCGACGCACGCACTTTCGGAAATGGTCCCGCCCGCAAAGTATGGAAAGACGCATCCCGAATACTTTCCGCTGATCGGCGGAAAACGGCGTCTGCCGGACGACAAAGGCAAATTCGCGGGGCCGTGGAATCCGTGCATGTCTCACGGCGATCTGGAAAAACTGGTGGGGGAATATGCCGACGAATATTTCAAGAAGCATCCGGACAACTTCGGGCTCCCGCTGGGAGTCAACGACGGAGGCGGCGACTGCCAGTGTGAAAAGTGCGTCGCCGAGCTGAACAGCACCGGCAACCAGTATGCCCGTTTCTACAATCTGGCCGCCCGTGTGGTTGCGAAAAGATACCCGGGAAAACTGGTGGCGTTCATTGCCTATGGCCGCACCGCGTCCGCGGTCCCGCGAGGGGTCAAGATGGAAAACAATATTCTTGTTGAAGTCATCAACTGGGGTTCGGTGAATGCTTACGAGCGCATGGAAGAATGGAAAAAAATCGGCGTCCGCCACTTCGGCCTGTATGACTACATCTACTCGGCGGGAACGGGATATGTCACCCCCCGCTATTATCCGCACAAGATCGGAAACGCCTGGAAGGAAAACCATAAAAAATATTCGATCGAGACGATGTGGATGGAATTCTTCCCGACGAGCTATGTCTTCGAGTCGCCGCGTCAATATGTGCTCGACGAGCTTGCATGGAATATGAACGCGGACATCGATGTACTCCTCAAAGATTATTTCCGGAATGTCTACGCCGAAGCAGCCGTCCCCATGGAAAACTTCTTCAATCACCTCGAAGAAGTTTATTCCCGCAAGCCGGATGCCTTGGTTCCGATGAACGACTGGAAACGTGCAAAGCAGATGAAGGAATTCACGTTCAATGACCTTGAGATGCTTGACGCCTTCCTTGCCGACGCAAAAAAACGGGTCAAAGATCAGGACGCGGCAAAACGCCTGGCACTTCTCGAGAAATTCTATCGTCTCACACGTTTTCACATTGAGAACTGCATCTGTTCGAATGAGCTTGCAAAAATGCAGAAAGTCACGTCCGATTCCGACTGTCGCAAAATAGTGGAGCTTGTCAAGCGGGGATATGCGGCCGCCGCCGGCGCGGAACATTACACGATGACGCCGGAAGAAGAGAAGCAGATATTTCTTCCGGGCGGCTATACCAAGGACAATTCGCTGGCTCATTGGAAAAAAATGTCCACGCTGCGCCCCACGGCATTGCTTGAAGTCAATGTTGATCCGGCACTCGACAAAGTTACACAATACCTGAAAGCAAAAGGAAAAAACATTCCGGAATTCTATGCGAAGGCAGCGGACAGCGCCGGACCGGAAGCCGCACGGGCGGCCTTCCTGACACAATCCTATGTTCAGACGAACCGGGAAGAACAAAATCTTGTGCGAAATCCGTCATTCGAAGAGATCTCCGACAAACATGACTCTCCTGCTGTAAGCGACCATGCCCCGTTTCAGGCAAGTTACTGGAGCACATGGTGCTTCCCCAGTTCGGTCACCCGGTTTTTCATGAACAAGGAAGTGGCGCACAGCGGCAAACAATCCGGCGCGATCGGCGAACTGCAGATTGGAGGCGGCATCATTTCCTATGTCAGACTGGAGCCGAAATGCCGTTACCGCCTGAGTTTCTGGGTCCGCCGCAATCGCGGCGACGACGGATTCGGCTGCGGTCAGCTCGGCATCCGTTTCCAAGGCAAATCCGGCTGGCTGGACGACGGCAGCGCGGTCAGTGTCGCCTACCCGCCTGAGTGTGAAAACAAATGGGTCCGTCTCGAAACGACGTTTACCGCTCCCGACGAACCGGCCACGGCACTGCTGATCTTCGGAGCGCCGCGTCAGGCGGAAGGCGTCTGGACTGCCTTCGACGATGTATCCCTCGTGAAGATTTTCGATCCGAAACAGGTCAACGTAAAAAAAAAATGAATAAGATCACGATCACGGCACCCGTTTCGGAGAAGACTCCGCAGTTGAACCATGCGGTGGCGTTCGCTTCCGGACAATTCGAAAAAGCCGGACCGTTTCTTCCCATGCTGGAAGTCGGACTCATTCTGAAAGACATGGGGCCTGACGGAACATTCCGGGTTGAAACCAAGGGAAGCAAAGTCACCATCACCGGCTCCGAAGAAGGATTGCGATGCGGACTGTATACCTTGATGAACGCCCTCGGCTTTCACTGGTTCAGTCCGACTGAGCCGATGACTCTTCCCGGTTCGGAAGTTCATCCAGACCTTTCGCGTCTTGCGGGACTTCACAAGCCCGGATTCGGCTATCGCGGCCTTCACATCTGCGGTCCGGGCCATTTCGACGACGCGGTCGCACAATGGATGAGCTTCAACCGCTTCAACCGCAAGCTTACGCATCTGCAGGAACTCAAGCGGATCGGAAACCGATTGAATGAGCTCGGGCTTCGCCCGGACACCACGGTCCATGCTTACGATCTCCTGATTCCGGATCGGAAATACTTCAAGAGCCGCCCCGAATTTTTTGCATTGGTCGGAGGCAAACGCATCCCCCAGGAAAACGGCGGACAGCTTTGTCTTTCCAATCCGGAAATGCGTGAAGTTTTCGCGCGGGAACTTCTGGACAGGATCAAAGAACATCCGGAAGTCGGATTGTACGGGTTCTGCCCGAACGACGGCTATGGGCACTGTGAATGCGCAAAATGCCGCGCGCTCGATACTCCCGATGACCGGAAAAAGAACCTCGTCAACGGGCGCGTCGCCGACTTTGTCGCCGACATTTGCGCACGGATCGCCAAGGTCCGGCCGGACGTCATGCTCGGACACTATTCCTACAGCAACTTTTCCAATTTTCTCGATCTTCTCAACAAACCTCCGGAAAACCTGACGGTCTCCTTCACCTCTTTCCATTGTTACAGCCATTCCATTTTCGATCCTTCCTGTCCGGCAAACCAACCTCAGCTTGCCAGACTTGAAGCCATCCGGAAAAAAGTCAAACATATTTATGTCTACGACTATTTCTCCCACATGTGGAACAATCTGCCGGCTCCCTACTGGAATGCCATCTGCGAAGATTTCCGGAACTATCGCAAGATGGGACTTGACGGTTTCATGTCCGAATGCACCGCCGCAGACAATTCCGCAGAATGGGACACGCAATGGCCGAACTTCTATCTGGCCGGACGCCTTCTCTGGAATCCGGAACTCGAGCGGAAAGAGGCTTTCCATGAAATCTGTGGAGCACGCTACGGCAAAGGGGCGCCCTTCATGGAAAATTACTATGAAACCCTTCAACGCGCCGTAACGGACAAACACGTCTGCATCGACAAGAAACCGGAAAGATTCAAGGAGTTCTTCACGCCGGACATCCAGAAAGAATGTGCATCCTCGCTGGAGGAAGCCGTCAAAACCGCGCCGGACAACCCGTTCATCGCAAAGGAACAAAAAATCTTTGCATCGCAATGCGAAAATTATTCCATGCGCGACAAATATCAGTCTCCCGCCTCCGTTCAGGCAGGAAAACTGACCGGTGCCCCGCTGAATCTCTGGCTGACGGAACGCTCCACACAACTGCCCGATCTCGAAAATGACACGAAAGTCTGGCTGTCCACGGACCGGGAAAACATCCATTTCCGCTTTCAAATGAACGAAACCCGCATGAAATCCCTCAAAACGGTGAAAAGTGTTTATGGTGGCGACAGCATTGAACTGTTTCTGGATGACGGATTGAATCCGCAGAAGTGCTATCACTTCATTTTCGATTCGGCGGGACAGATCATCGCCAGCGAATGTGAAGGCACCCGCTGGAACTGGAGTTGGAAACATAATGCCCGGTTTCAGGTCGAGAAAAAGCCGGGTGCCTGGATTCTGGATGTAACGATTCCGCGAAAAGACATCCATGCGGAAAAAGGCTTCAGGTTCACCGTCATCCGCAACCGTTACGCGGGCGGAAAGTGGAATATTACGGGGACTCCGGACGGCGGAGCGTTTTTCTCGCCATCGAAATATATCCGTACGGAATAAAACTTCGATTCCCGGATTTATTCCGTCGGATGCGATATCTTCAGCGGGATGACACCGTTCTTCAGAGGCGGACGGATACCGGCGTGCATACGGTCTCCGGCAGTTTTCAGCCAGAAGATATCCTCTTCCGAAGCCGTCCCGGAATTTTTCATTCGTCCAGCCTGATCTTGTAGACATGACGGGCATGAGCGGGAAAATCGTCCGTGAACTTGCCATCCTTGAGGCTCACCTTCCGGTTCTCGAACATCACTTCCGCATCGCCGGAATATTTGTTGTCGGACGGCAGGGTGAAGGTCACTTTTCCGGCCGGATTTCCGTCGATGTTGCAGGTAATGAGATACAGATATCCGTCATGCTTCTTCGTGCGATGACGCAGATACTTCGGATT
This sequence comes from uncultured Victivallales bacterium, assembly GCA_964462755.1. Lineage (GTDB taxonomy): Bacteria > Verrucomicrobiota > Lentisphaeria > Victivallales > UBA1829 > SIG94. The sequence goes on from CAYWZD010000176.1 coordinate 6,476, forward strand.
GCCCGTCGCGACGGCCTCGGCGCACTCCTCTTCCGAGCAGATGATGTCATTCAGAACCGCGGTCTCCTTCGCCAGCTGGACACAGGCGCGCCAGTTGCCTTCGGTCTGCGGCCATCCATAGAAGAAGCTGAGCCCGGTGCATCCTGCGGCAATGCTTCCATAGGACTGCGCCATTTGTTCGGCATAGGACGGTTCGCGATAATGCAGCGGAAAATTTCCTCCGACGAGGAAGTAATAGCAGGGCTTGCCTTCCTCCGCCCCGGCCTTCCACATCAGATCGGCGGAATGAACCACCGAATAAACCGACCGCTTTTCCGAATTGGTCAGATAGTCGTCCAGCATCAGGATGTCCGTTTCGAGATTCGCGTAGTTGTTCGGAATCCCCAGAACGGTGTTGTTCATGTGCATCGGATGATACGGGAACAGCGGACGTCTTTTCCGAAGGTAAGCCAGCGCCCATTCGGCGGGACGTCCGAGCTCCGGTTCGTCCAGAACCTGATACGAAATGATGTTCTTGAAGTCCAGTTTTTTCACGGCGGAGGCGTAATCCTCATCCGAGGACTTTCCGCTTCCGATCCAGAGCATTACGTTAACTCCCTTGTCCTCCGCCGCCTTCAGAAATGCTTCGCCGGCTTTCAGCGCATGGTCCTCATTCGGGGCCACCAGAATGTGGGCATCCTTGAAACCGTAGCGCGAATACAGATTCAGCATCTGAACCACCTTGTCGGGCGGAAACGCCGTCTTGAAGTGGAAGTCGCCGACGAACGGGGCATACTGGAACACCGGTTTTCCGTTCTTCATGACCGAACGGGAGAAATGGTTGATCTGGGTGGCGCCCTCCCGGTATTCGCGTTTGACGAGGCTGCCTTTTGCCGAACCGACCGCCTTTGAACCATCGAGGAGGGTGAGGTCTGCTTCATACATACCGGGCTTGAGGTCCTTGATCGGCAGTGCCATTTTGAAAGAGGACGAGGCTTTTGCCGTGACTTTCCTGCCCGCACATTCGAGGACGGCGGTCAGCTTGTCGGCATCGGGCAGATTCAGTGTGACTTTGAACACCGCCTCCGGTTCGTTCATGTAGAAGGAGAGACGCCCCAGCATCGAAACCGGGTTGCGTTTTTCTGTTGCCAGATGACGGTTGAAAATCAGTTTTCCGCTTGCGTCCGTGATCCTGACGCCCACGCGTTTCAGAAGAAATGCCACGGGGAAAATCAGGGACGTGTCGCCTTTCTTAAGGAGGACTTCCTTCTCTCCAACCGTTTTATTGGCATCGGAAGGATCTGTGACCGAAACCTTGACTTTTTTGTCGGCTCCGGTCAGGTTGCGGAGAAGCAGCGTCAGAGACTTCCCGGAGGCGGACTCCGAATTGGCCGCGGACACGACGCCAAGCGTGTATCGGCGGACGATCTCTTCGGGCAGATTCGCTTCCGGCCAGTATTCATTCTTCCGGTAACCGATCGTCGGAATGTTTGTGATGCAGTCGTTCTCGCGGTTCACGCCATCGTTGCGGCAGACATTCACCAGCCATTTGGAATCGAGGTCGCTCCCGGCGAAGT
>CAYWZD010000177.1:0-7973 GCA_964462755.1 uncultured Victivallales bacterium
AAATCGACGTCGTCAATCTCTGGCTGGCCAATAAGGCGGAACTGGCGGAATTCGAGCTGAATCTGGAAAAATGCCGGGCCCGTTTTCCCGGGAAGAAAATCATGCTGGGCATTTTCATGCAGGACATCGGTCTGACGGATCTCGGATACGATTCCGAAGTCATGGAAAAGTATCTGGACAAGGCGCGGACCGCGTATTCGCGGGGAAAGATTCAGGATATCGTGGTTCTCGGCGACCGTGAAATCGCAAAATTTCCGGATTTGGCACAGACGATCCGGGACTATTTTCAGGCGGAATTCAAGGGGTGAATTGAATCCTGTGAATTTCGTATATTTGAAACCCGTGGAAGGAACTGCCGCAGAGCATTTTTTCCACGGGTTTTTACATGACGCTGCCGGAAATACGTGAGGATGAGTTCAGAAGCGCTTTCTCTTGCGGATGAAGCAGAGTTCGTTGCAGCGCGGACAGCGGGTCACGTTTTCACCGTCGTTGCGGGCCAGAAAAGAGAGATGGCAGTTGTCACAGAAGTAGAGGCGTTTCTTGACCGCGGACCATCCGAAGACTTTCCTCTGCCGGAGTTCCTGCCGGAGCCAGAGCCCGACCAGGAAAATGAACCAGAGATACAGATAAATATAAAAGATGTAGACGGAAGGGATCGGGATCATTTGAAACCTCCGTCATCTTTTTTGACCGCGGGCGCTTCCCATGTGACGGTATAATATTTTTCCGTTTCGGGAGTCGGATTGTTCCCCAGGAAGGCGGCGAGCTGGCGGCAGGCCAGCAGGTCAAGCGTGCGGTTTCCGGATGATTTCAGAACGCGGACTTCCGGAGGGAGGTCTTTCCGCTGAGTCACCTGAAGAAGGGTCGGATTTTCCGATTTCTGACGGGAAAGCACTTTCAGTGAGTCGTCGTCCGAAAGGAAAAGGCCAAGGGCCACCTGTCCTTTCTCATCTGTCCAGACGGGGTAGCCGGGCTCCGCGGACGGAATTTTCAAGGGGACTGAATGTCGGACGACGGGAATGATGAAACCGTGATCGAAATCTTTCAGGGACCGGGAGGGAGGCATGGGGATTTTCTGTGCGCCGGACATGGAAAACAGGACGAACAGATCGTGCTGGAAATCCTCGGGGTTCGGAGGCGACAGCGTTTTCATGTTCCGGATGAGGCTGAATCCGCTCACCGGATCGGGTTTGAGGAAGGATTCGGGATCGGTGAAACGGAGCCAGTAGCGGAGTTCATACGGATCGCGGTTCTTCACGTCCGCGGGAGAGCAGAGAATGGTGAAACGGGAGCCTCTGGCGCGTTCACGCACGCTTTTTGGGATCGGCGTGAAAAGAGAAAACAGGATTACGTGTATAGCGATTGCGACCAGCAGAATCAGGGCCAGCGTCCACCAGGAGTCGGCATGCTTGGATGACACTGCTGTAATGGGGTCGCGAATCATTTTTCCGTATCCGTGAAGATGGTTTGTCTGGCGGCGTTCTGCGCGGGACGCGCGAGGATGAATACGTTGATCTTGAGTTCATCGGCGATGGACATGATCTGCGCGACCGTCTCGAAGGAGTTTGCGATGTCCGCGCGGAGGACGATGGCGCCTTTTTCGCCGTCCGGGGTGCCCACGACGTCGGAAAGGAGTTTTCCCTTGAGCTGGTTGAGGTTGTCGACGACCGCGTCGTTGAAGTAAATCTTGCCGTTCTTATCGAGAGTGACAATGTATTTCTTCACGCTGTAGGTTCCGACGAACGACGCTTCCGGAAGGTTGACCGGGATGCCCGACACCGGCACGAAGGAACTGCCCATCATGAAAAAGATGAGGAGCAGGAAGAATACGTTGATGAACGGCAGGAGGTCCGGGTTCCCCTGAATGATTTTCGAACGGGGACGGATCCGCCGGACGAAATCAGGTTTCGGAGTCATGGTTTTTTCCCTCGTCGTCTTTGTGATGGAAGAAGTAGATGATCTCGGAGGAGGCCTTCTCCATCTCGATGCAGAAGGTCTCCACACGGGAAACCAGATAGTTGTAGGCGATCATGGCGGGGATGGCGAGGCAGAGCCCGGCGGCCGTGGTGATCAGGGCGGTGCTGATGCCGCCCGAAAGGTCGGCGAGGGTCAGGGAAATGCCCTGCTTGACCTGCATCGTGAGGAAGGTTTCCACCATGCCGATGACGGTTCCGAGGAGTCCGAGCAGGGGGGCGATCTTCGCGATGGTGGCGAGCACGTTGAGGCGGCTTTCCAGACGCGGAAGCTCGACGAGGACCGCGTCGTCGATGGCGCGCGGAATGTCGTCGTCGTTCTGATACGCCTGAATGGCGGCGGTCAGGATGCGGGCCACGGGACCGGGCGTGTTGTCGCAGAGCGTCATTGCCTCGGTCATCCCGTCCCGGCGCAGGACGTTGACCAGTCCGCTGACCAGTTCGCGCACATTGACCTGCGCCCGGTGGAACTGAAACCACTTTCCGATAAAGATGAACAGCGCCAGCAGACTGCAGAAAAGAATGAGCCACATGACGGGGCCCGCTGCAACGACCATATTCCAGTAAGACATATTGACCTCCGCTTTAAGGATTGAATTTTATTTTTTTGAGTTTTTCGAAGCGTTCGGCGGCCGCGGTACGCGTAATCAGATTCGCCTCGCTGAGCCAGTGGAGGGCGAACCGTGCGTTTTCCATGGCGGGCCGGAGCGGATGACGTGCGGCGATGTCGATCAGCGCTTCCGCCGCACGGACGCACCAGACGGTTTCCGTGGGATGATGCACGGCTCTGGCGGCGGGGAAACGGTAAAGCAGTTTCTTGTATTGTTCGACGGCGGAATCCTGCTTGTCCAGCAGTTCGAAACAGCGCCCTGTCCGGTAGAGAGCCATGGCCTCGAACTGGGGCGGACAGCGCGGCGCGTCCATCAGGTCCCGGTAGGCGTGGATGGCGCTGAGAAGTTCGTTTTTGGAGTTGCTGCGGTCCGGCGAGGCAATCGCCAGCAGACAGTCTCCCACAGAACCGGTCGCGGCCCATGAGACGGGCGAGTCGGGACGCGCTTCGGCGGCTTTCCGGTAAAACGGAATGGCGGCCTGGAAATCGGAACGAGCCCGGAGAATATCTGCGTGGAGATAATAGGCGTCCGCAATGGAAGGCGTTTCCGGGAATTTCTCATAGAGCTCATCCAGCCGCTTGAGGGCGGCGGCAGAATCGCCTCGGCGGTAAGCCTGAAGCGCCAGCTCATAGAGCGCCCGCGCCTGAACGCGGGGATAACGGTTGTCTTTGGCAAGCCTGCCGAGAGCGGCTTCCGCTTTGGTTCCCACGCCCGCGTCGGCATAATGGGTGGCCAGTTTGAACATGGCGTCGACTGCGAACAGGGAATTGGGGAAACGTTCCGCCAGAAGCCAGGTTTCGCGTTCGGCGGAGATTTCGTCGTTCATGCAATAATAGGTGTGAATCAGCCAGTAGGAGGCCTGCGGGGCAAGAGGACTGTCCGGATAATCATGAATCAGCCGACTGAAGCGTTTGGCCGCCGATTTCATGTCTTTCATGGACATTGCCAGTGCGCCGGAATGGTAAAGCGCCTTCGGCAACAGCGGATCGTCCTTTGGCGCCTTGCGCATGAATTCATCATAAATCTGAAGCACTTCGGGCGTTTTCTCCGTGGAACTGCGGGCCGCCGCCTCGATGTAGAGGAGATCGGCCGAGGTTTTCGCATCCAGCGGAAGTTTCCGGAGACGCGCGATAAATTCCAGCGCCTTTCTGGATTCCCGTGCGTCCAGACAGGCGGACGCGGCCAGGAAAAGAGCCTTTGGCGCCTGTTTCGGCCAACGGCGGGCGATGTCCTCATAGACCGGGATGAACTGTTCGGAGTTCTCGAGCGTGACCAGCACTTCTCCCAGAAGGAATTCCCCGAGAACTTCATTGTCGTTTCTGAAATGGGTCCGGACCGTTTTTGCCGCTTCGGGGAAACGGTCAAGGCGTCCCATCAGGAGAGCGTATTCACGGAGCGCTTCGAACTTTTCGGCGTCGGAAGAGTTCATGTTGGCGAAGACGGACTCATAGAGTTCCAGCGCGCCTTTCGAGTTGCCGGACTCCTGAAGCAGTCGGGCCGTGCGCAATTTGACCTCCGGGGTGAGGAGGGAATTCTTGAACAGCTCCAGCTGGCTTACGGCCAGCGCGGCGGCCTTGTTCTTATCCCCGACGGCGGAGATGACGGAGATCATGCGGTTAAGCGTGTCGAAAAGCTCTTTCTTTTCGGAAGCCGCGCGGAAGGCGGCGCGGTAGGACTCCAGCGCAAGGGAATATTCCTTTGCTTCGAGGAAGGCGTCTCCATAAGAGGACGCAACCAGATAGGTCAGCGGATCGCGTTCATCTTTCAGCGAGTTCATGACGCTCATCCAGGCGCCGCTGGTGGTTTCCACGCCGTCCCGCTTGAGAAGGATGTAAGCGGTCAGGAGGTTGTAGGCGGCGGATTGCGAGGAGGAATCGGGGGGATTCTCCATCAGCAGCTCGAGCGCTCTTTCGGGACGGTTGTTGGAGGCGATGCAGAGGATCATCTGCTCGAAAGCGGTTTTGCCGATGGGCGAGGAACCCGCCTGCTGGCGGATGGTGTCATAGATTTTCGCGGCGGCGGCGTAGTCGCGGATTTTTTCGAGCACCGTGCCGTAGGAAAAGAGAGTCCTCAGCCGTCTGGGGTCCTGCGTGCCGAGATCCGGCAGAATGCGTTCATAGAGCTTCTTGGCGTTTTCGAATTCGCCTTTCTGGGTAAGGATGTCGCCTTTCCACATGGCGAGTGCGAGAGCGCTGGCATTCGGAAAATCCGCATGGTAGCGTTCCAGATACTTCTCGGCCAGATCGGGCATTTTTCCGAGGACGAGGGCGTCCAGCAGACGTTCGTAAGCGTCGCGTATCGCCTGCGGATCTTTTTTCTGGATGCATTCTTCCAGAAGCTTTGTGTAGAAACTGACCGCTACCGCGTAATCTTTGGCGGCGAAGGCTTCGTCCCCTGCGCGTTTGGCGGGATTTTCCTTTTCCTGAACGGCAGGGGAAGGCGAAACAGGGGAATCCGCAAGACTCTGCGCATTCCCCGTCAATCCTGAGAATCCCGCCAGAACGAGGGCGGAAAGAAACAGTCTTTTTGACACAATGAAACTCAAAAAAGCCTCCTTGCACCTCTCCGGACGACCGTTTGCGTCGGGAGATGCCGTGCGCAAACGGGTCGGCCGAACATTTTACTGCTCGGGTTCTGCGCCGACTTCCGCATCGGCGGTTTCCGGAGATTCCTGACTTACGGAGCCCCCCATTCCGGCGGCGGCTTTCCGCTCTGCGAGAATGGCCTTGACTTTTGTCAGAATCCGCTCTTCGAGTTCATGATTTTCCTGAAGAAGGGCTTTGACGGCCTCGCGTCCCTGGGCGAGCTGTTCGTTCTCGAAGGAGAACCAGGAGCCGCGTTTCTCGAGGAGGCCGAGGTCGCTGGCGACATCGATGATCGATCCGATGCGGGAGATTCCCTCGTTCCACATGATGTCGAATTCGGCGATTTTGAACGGAGGCGCGAGTTTGTTCTTGACGACCTTCACCTTGGCGCGGGCGCCGGTGGCTTCGCCGGAGGCATCCTTGATCGTGTTGATCTTGCGGATGTCGAGGCGGATGGAAGAGTAGAACTTCATGGCGTTGCCGCCTGTGGTGGTTTCCGGGTTGCCGAACATCACGCCGATCTTTTCGCGGATCTGGTTGGTGAAGATGCAGCAGGTGCGGCTGCGGCTGACCGCGCCGGTGATTTTGCGGAGAGCCTGCGACATCATGCGCGCCTGAAGGCCCATGAAGGAGTCGCCGACCTGACCTTCGAATTCCGCCTTGGGAACGAGAGCCGCCACGGAGTCGATCACGATGATGTCGACGGCGTTGCTGCAGATCAGCGTATTGACGATGTTCAGGGCGTCTTCGCCGCAGTCCGGCTGGGAAATCAGGAGGTTGTCGATGTTGACCCCGATCCGCTTGGCATACTGGGGATCGACCGCGTGTTCCGCGTCGATGATGGCGGCCACGCCGCCCGCTTTCTGTGCGTTGGCGATCACATGCATGCAGAGGGTGGTCTTACCGGAGGATTCCGGGCCGAAGACCTCGATGATGCGTCCGCGGGGGAAGCCCATGATGCCCAGTGCGATATCGAGCGAAAGCGCGCCGGTGCTGATGACGGGCACATCGACGACGGTATTGTCGCCCAGGCGCATGATCGTGCCTTTGCCGTATTCTTTTTCGATCTGCCCGAGAGCAATGCCGAGATTCTTGGCGCGGGCGTCCGCAGCGGGATTCGAGGCGGATGCGGACGCGGCTTTAGCCGACCGGGCGGACTTCGTTTCTTCTTTCTCTGCCATGTTCATGACTCCTTACGTATTGAGTATTCTTTTTCCGTCAGATATCCAAGTCCTTGACGCCGGCCGCATGTTTTTCAATGTATTCGCGTCTGGGATCGACGTCGTCGCCCATGAGGAGGGTGAACATCCGTTCGGCTTCGACCGCGTCTTCCATGGTCACCTGAATCATTTTGCGGCGTTCGGGGTCCATGGTGGTTTCCCAGAGCTGGTGCGGGTCCATTTCGCCCAGACCTTTATAGCGCTGGATGCGGAGTCCCTGACGACCGTTCTTCTTGACTTCCTCGAACAGTCCGGAGAGCGAATTGATCGGGATTTCATCGTCGTTCTCGCGAACGAAGAAGAGCGGCGTTTCTCCATGGAAGAGGTTTTTCGGATCGTAGGAGGCTTCCTGGAGCTTGCGGCAGAGTTCTTCGCAGGCGATGGATTCGTAGATTTCCGTCAGGTCGATGGACGGATGAAGACCGTGGGGCGCGGGAGGCTGCCCTTCGCCATCCTCGGTCGGCGCGGAATTTTCCTCTACGATCGGGGGCAGGGTTTTTTCGATTTCCGCGAGACGGACAGCCTCTTCCTCACGGGAGAACACAAAGGATTCCGTGATGGTGCCGTCGGGGTTGCGGACGGCGATCTTGGCGGTCGGGAACTTGCAGTCGCGGCTGGCCGCGAAATACTGTTCCGGCTCGATGCCGTGGCGGTGAAGTCCCTGCACGATCTGGTTGGCGGAGGTGACGAACGACGCGATTTTCGAAATCTCTTCCGAGGTGACCGGAGTCAGACCGTCCGCTTTGACGACCGTGAGATCCTCGCAGCCGTTCTGGAGCAGATAGCGGTCAAGCTGGTCGTCGGTGTCGATGTAGTTCTCGTTCTTCTTGCGGGTGACCTTGTAGAGCGGGGGCTTGGCGATGAAGATGTGTCCCGCGTCGATCAGCGGCTTGAGTTCGCGGAAGAAGAAGGTCAGCAGGAGGGTCCGGATGTGGGACCCGTCCACGTCGGCGTCTGTCATGATGACGATGCGGTGGTAGCGGAGGCCCGAGATGTCGAAGTCCTCTTTGCCGAACCCGCAGCCGATCGCGGTGATGAGGGACTGGATTTCCTTGTTTTCCAGAACCTTGTCGATCCGTGCCTTTTCCACGTTGATGAGTTTGCCGCGGATGGGGATGATGGCCTGGAAACTGCTGTTGCGTCCCTGTTTGGCGGAACCGCCGGCGGAGTCACCCTCGACGATGTAGAGTTCGCTGCGGGTGGGGTCCTTTTCGGAACAGTCCGCGAGTTTGCCGAGGAACGGGGAAAGACCGTCCAGAGCCCCTTTGCGCTGGACCAGTTCGCGGGCCTTCTTCGCCGCTTCCCGTGCGCGGGCCGCAACGAGGGCCTTGTTGACGATCTGCATGGCGACGGCGGGGTTTTCCTCAAGGAAGGTGCCGAGGCAGTCGTTGACGACCGAGTCGACGATTCCGCGGACTTCACCGTTTCCGAGCTTGGTCTTGGTCTGTCCTTCGAACTGGGGTTCCGGGACTTTGACGCTGATGACCGCCGCCAGACCTTCACGGGTGTCGGTTCCGCTGATGCCGTTTTTGTCGCCGCGGAGGAGGTTGGCTCCCTTGGCGTAGGTGTTGATGCTGCGGGTGA
>CAYWZD010000178.1:0-7873 GCA_964462755.1 uncultured Victivallales bacterium
AGGAATTGCGGCTCTTCCGCGAAAAGACGAAAAAACCCGCGGTTGCCATGATGAATTCCATGGCGGCCAGCGGAGGTTATTATGTCGCGTCCGGATGCAAGCCGATCATTGCCAACAAGCTTACCCTGACCGGAAGCATCGGCGTGATCATCTCCACCTACAACTACCGCGTTTTATTCGAAAAGATCGGCGTGAAGTCCGAGGTCTACACTTCCGGCAAGATGAAGGATATGCTCGACGGGTCCCGGGAACGCACTCCCGAGGAAATCAAAGTGGTCCAGACCCTCGTGAACAACACCTACACCGAATTTGTCGGCATCGTTTCCCGTTCCCGCAACATTCCGGCGGACCGGATCCGGGAGACCATCATCGGGGACGGCCGCGTTTTCGACGGCAAACAGGCGCTCGCCCTCGGACTGGTCGATTCCCTCGGGTATTTCCGGGACGCGGTGAACGCCGCGGCCAAGGCCGCCCATCTGGAGAAGGACACCTACACGGTGATCCGCTATCAGGAGCCGTTCTCCTTTTCGAGATTCCTTTCAATGATGTTTGCCAAAACACAGCCCGTGAACATCTCCGTTCAAGGCCAGGCCCTCAAGGGGTTCTCTCCAAAGCGCGGAATGCTCTACTTCCTCCCGGCGGACCTGTGAGAGATGCCTGATTTCGACCGCTTTGTGCTGGAAGCCACGTCGTGGCGGGAGGATGTCTCCCCCGGAACGTTCTCCTGGTCGGCGGCCAAATACTGGCTTTTCCACGGTTGCGAACGGGCTTATTTCCTGCGGCATTATCTGGCGCAGGGCGGCTGGAACTCTTACTCCTGCGAACTGGCGCAGAGGGCTTTTCTGGAGAAATATCTTTCCACATTCGACGAATGGCTCGGGGAGATGGTGGAGGATTCTCTTGACCGGGCGCTCCGGGAGACCATGCCGTACCGTGTCGCCTCCGGACGCGGCGCCGCGCTGATGGAAGCGTTTCAGGTCCATGTGTCCCGCCGTCTTCTGCTGGCCGAGCCCGAACTGAGAGCCGAGGAATTCTGGTCCGATCCGAAAAAGCTGTCCTTTGCGGAACTGTATTACCATACCGGAGAGTTTGCCTCGCACCGCGAACTGCTGGAATCCGCACGGGAGGTTCTTACTGGGTTTTTCTCCGGTCTGGAGTCCTCAGGATTGATGGAGAGTCTGCTGGAACTGGACCCGCTGGGCTGGCGTCTGCCGCCGGAACACGTTGAATTCCCTTTTGGCGGAACCAGCGTTCACATGCGGCCCTGGCTTCTGGCGCTTCACCGGGGAAAGGCGGTCGGAATTGCTTTCCGTTTTGTTCATGATCCGGCGAAAATGCCGGAGCGCAAATATGGAGATTCGGCAAACGGGCTGTCGGAGAAAGTCTTTGCCCGGCGGATTTCGGAAAGATATTCCGGATGGCATTCCGAGGTCTGGAACGGCGTTTGCGTCGGCGACCGTTTTGCGTGGAGTTCTTTCCGTCCGGCCCCGCTGGCGGAGGAATTTGTCCGCGACAGCGTCGGTGAAATGCTGGGGAAAATCATCGGGAGTTCTACGGTCTCCCTGTCTGATTTTCCGAAGACGGAGGAGCCCTCCGTTTGTGAAAATTGCCGCCTGCGAGGCGTCTGCCGCGACATGGCATAACCATCTGTCCTTCAGGAACGAAGCCATCCCCGGAAGTCCGAAGAGCGCGTTTTTTATTCCTTCGACAGCAAATAACAGGTGATTCTTCTGATATTCAACCTTTTAGAACTTGATTTTTTTCAAAATGAATGTATCTTGTATGGACTGTTTTAAAAGTAACTTTCATAAATAAGTGAACGGAGAACCTGCCATGTTGAAAGAAATTAATCGTGCCGCTTCGTGCGCGGTGGTTCCGTGTCTTGATAAGAATTTCATTCCTCCGATTTTATGGGACCGCGAATTCCGTAAGGCGGTTGCCGCTTCCGGAAGAAGCAAGAAGGTCGTCATCGCTCTGGAAAGATCGCCGGAAAGCGTCAGCACTTTTGCCACCGTTGTCTTCGGTTCTCCGAGTGCGGAAGAACAGGAAGCCAACATCCGTCACGTGGAACGTCTTGTGAAGAGCCTTCTCTGGATGCGCGGCGGACACAAGGTCACGATCGCGGGCGACGCGGTGCTTGCCGCCGAACTGGCCGCCATTTATTCTCCGAAAGGCGAGCGCGCCTTCGACTACGAAATCATGGGCCGGATTTATTCCAACGAAATGCAGGTGGTCTATTGTCCGCTGAAAGAAGCGCCGGCTCCCATCGAGCCCACCAAGCCTCTGGGACGCCATCTCGACGGATGCCGGATCGGTTTCGATCTTGGCGGTTCCGACCGCAAGTGCGCCGCGCTGATCAACGGCAAGCTCGTTTTCAGCGAGGAAGTCCCGTGGGACCCCTATTTCCAGAAAGATATCCAGTGGCACAAGGACGGCATCAACGACACTCTCCGCCGCGCCGCCGCGAAACTTCCGCGTGTGGATGCGATCGGAGGCAGTTCCGCCGGGGTTTATGTGAACAACCGGGTCCGCATCGCCTCTCTTTTCCGCGGCATTCCGCAGGACCAGTTCGAAAACCGCGTGAAGAATCTTTTCCTCGAGCTCGGCAAGGAATGGGGCGTTCCCTTTGAAGTGGTCAACGACGGCGAAGTGACCGCTCTGGCCGGGTCCATGGAGATGAATTCCAACAGCGTTCTCGGCGTTTCGATGGGCACCAGCGTGGCCGGCGGATATGTGAACCCCGAGGGAAATATCACGGACTGGCTCAACGAACTGGCGTTTGTTCCGGCGGATTACCGTGAAGGCGCTCCCGCGGATGAGTGGTCCGGCGACCTCGGCTGCGCGGTGCAGTACTTCTGCCAGCAGGGCGTCGCCCGTCTGGCTCCGTTGGCCGGAATCGAGCTTCCGAAGGAGATGAAGTTCGCCGATCAGCTCAAGGAAGTCCAGAAGCTGATGGAACACGGCGATCCGCGCGCGGAAAAGATTTTCGACGACATCGGCGTCTGTTTCGGATACACCATCGCGCGGTATTGCGAATTTTACGAAATCGAGAAGCTTCTGATTCTCGGACGCGTCACTTCCGGCAAGGGCGGAGACATCATTCTGGCCCGCGCCGCGGACGTTTTGAAAAAAGAATTCCCGGACTATGCTTCCCGAGTCGAATTCCGCATCCCGGACGAAACATCCCGTCGTCACGGTCAGGCGGTTGCCGCGGCAAGCCTGCCGGTGATCTGAGAAAACGGGAAGAAGGTGATGTCTATGGAGAAGCCCGCATTGCTGGTCCTCGCGGCCGGTATGGGAAGCCGTTACGGCGGTCTCAAACAGATCGATCCGGTGGGTCCTTCCGGGGAAATCATACTGGATTATTCGATTTATGATGCCATCCAGAGCGGATTCGGCAAGGTGGTCTTTGTGATCCGCCATGACATCGAATCCGTTTTCCGCGAAAAGGTCGGAGCCCGCTGGGAAAAGAAGATCCAGGTGGAATACGCTTTTCAGGAGCTGGAAAACCTTCCCGCTCCCTATACGCTCCCTCTCGGGCGCACCAAGCCCTGGGGAACCGGACACGCCCTTCTTTGCGCGGCTTCCAAACTGACCGAACCTTTTGCGGCGATCAACGCGGACGATTTCTACGGAAGAAACGCATTTTCACTTCTGTCGCACGCGCTGACGCACAATCCGGACCCTGCGAAACGTCATTTCATGGTGGGTTTCACCCTGCGCAACACTCTTTCCGAATTCGGTTTCGTCTCGCGCGGCATCTGCATGAAGAATGCCGAAGGATTCCTGACGGAAGTAAATGAACGGACTCATATCGTTCCCGTGTCCGGCGGTCGCGCCGAATACAAGGATGACAACGGTTCGGTTCATCCGCTGACGGGCGATGAAATCGCGTCCATGAATTTCTGGGGATTCATGCCTTCCATCCTCGATTCCTTCGGGGAACTTTTCGAGGATTTCCTTGCCCAAAAAGGAACCGAGCTCAAATCCGAGTTCTATATTCCTTTCGCAGTCAGCGAGCTGATTCAAAAGAAAATCATTTCACTGGAGGTCATGACCAGTTCCGACTCGTGGTTCGGCGTGACCTATCGTGAAGACAAACCCCGTGTGGAAGAATCCATCCGCGAACTGGTGCGCCGCGGTATATATCCATCTCCTCTGGAGCATTGAACATCATGGAAAAACTAGTCAAAGAAATTGCAGCACAATTCAGCATCGACGACACCCGCCTTGTGGAAGTGAAGCCGTTCGGAAGCGGACACATCAATGACACTTACCGCGCCGTGTTTGTCGACGAAGGAGAAAAGCGCCAATACATTTTCCAACGGATCAACACGCACGTTTTCCGGAAGCCCGATCTGCTGATGGAAAATATCACCCGGGTGCTGGCCCATTCGGTCGGAAAACTTCGCGGCAGACCGGATTGCGACCGCCGCTGCATTCACCTGATCCCCGCCAAAGACGGCAAAATGTTCTACATCCACGGAGAAGAATGCTGGCGTTCCTACCGTTTCATTGACGATGCCCGCACCTACAACATCCTCGAGACGGAAGAACAGGCGTATCATGCGGCCCGGGCCTTCGGCGAATTCCAGATGCTGTTGGAAGACCTTCCCGGCGCCCGTCTCCATGAGACCATTCCCAATTTCCACAATACCCCGTCGCGCTACGCCGATTTTGAACGCGCCGCCCATGAAAATCCGGCAAAACGCGCCGCCTCCTGCGCCACTGAAATCGACTTCGCACGGAAAAACTGCTGGGTGGCTCCGATTCTGCTCGAACTCCTGAGCAAGGGCCAGATCCCCGAACGCATCACGCACAACGACACCAAGCTCAACAACGTCCTTCTGGACAATAAAACCGGGGAAGGCCTCTGCGTGATCGACCTCGATACCGTGATGCCCGGACTTTCCCTGTATGACTTCGGCGACCTGGTCCGCACCAGCGTGAGTCCCGCAGCCGAAGACGAAACGGACCTTTCCAAGGTTCAGGTCCGCACGAATTTCTTCCGTCCCCTCGTGAAAGGCTATCTGGACGGGGCGCAGGGGTGCCTGACACGGAAGGAAATCGAACTCCTTCCGTTCTCCGGAATCCTCATCACTTACGAGATCGGTCTGCGTTTCCTGACGGACTACCTGAACGGCGACACCTATTTCCGGGTCAAGCACGAGACGCACAATCTCGAACGCTGCCGGAACCAGTTCGCCCTCGTTCAGCGACTGATGGAAAAAGAAGATGAAATGAACGAGATCGTAAAGGAATTCCTGAAATGAAGAGAGTCCTCGTTACCGGCGGTTCCGGATTTATCGGCAGCCATATCGTGGAATCTTTTCAGGGGAAATGCGCGGTCCGGGTCCTGGACAACCTCCGCACGGGACGCCGCGAAAATCTGAAGGGCCTTGACTGTGAACTGATCGAGGGCGATGTCGCCGACCGCGCCGTCGTCGCTGACGCGGTTCAGGGCGTGGATTGCATCTTTCATCTGGCCGCGATGGTCAGTGTTCCCGAGTCCATGGAGAAAATCGAAGAGTGCAACCGGATCAACGCGCTCGGAACCATCCTCCTTCTCGAAGAAGCCGCACGCGCCGGAGTCCAAAAACTGGTCCTGAGCACTTCCGCCGCGAACTATGGCGACAATCCGGTTTCCCCGAAAGTCGAGACCATGGTTCCGGAACCCAAGAGCCCGTATGCCATCACCAAAATGGACGGCGAATATTACTGCGGCATGTTTACGGGAACGGGCCGTCTCCAGACCGCCTGCCTCCGCTACTTCAATGTCTTCGGCCCCCGGCAGAATCCGAAAAGCGCCTATGCCGCGGCCGTTCCCATTTTCATCGCCAAGGCGCTGGCCAACGAGGACATCACCATTTTCGGGGACGGCGAGCAGACCCGCGATTTCGTGTTCGTCAAGGATATCGCCGCGGCCAATATCTTCATGGCGGAGCATCCTTTCACCGGAGTCTACAATGTGGCCTACGGCGGGAAAATGACCATCAACACGCTGGCGAAGATGATCGTGGAAATTCTCGGGTCTTCCTCGAAGATCGTATATCTGCCGGAACGTCCGGGGGATGTCAAGCATTCGACCGCGTGCATCGACCGTCTGCTTTCGACCGGCTTCCGTCCCTCCTGGGATTTCCGCAGGGGCCTCGAAGCGACGATTGAAAGCTTTGCCTCGGCCGCGCGGAAATAGTTTTTTCAAAGTTTGTATGTAAAATGCGTTTTTGAAGATTGGAAAATTGTTGTTGAGAGTATACATTACATTTCTTACGCCTTTCTGGGAGAGGAAAAAATGATCAAGAACAAAAATCTGGTTTTTCTTGGACCTCCGGGAGCCGGCAAAGGAACTCTGTCGGAAGCCCTGCTGCAGGATGAAAAGCTGGTCCATATTTCGACCGGCGATATTCTCCGCGACGAAATCCGCCGCGGAACAGAACTTGGGAAAAGCGCCAAAGCCCTGATGGATCAGGGAAAGCTGGTCCCGGATCAGATCGTGGCGGACATGGTTGCCGCGCGTCTCTCCCAGGACGATTGTTCCAGAGGTTACATTCTGGATGGATTTCCAAGGACCGTGAAGCAGGCCGAACTTCTGGAGGAGGCCGCTGCAAAAATCGGACGCGAACTTGACAAAGTGGTCCTGTTCGACGCCCCCTACGATCTCCTGATCCAGCGTCTGACGGCGCGTCTGACCTGCCGCAAGTGCAAGGCCAACTTCAACAAGCTTTTCTCCAAACCGGCACGGGAAGGAATCTGCGACCGCTGCGGCGGCGAGCTTTATCAGCGCTCGGACGATTCCCTCGAAACCGCGCAGAACCGTCTGAAGGTTTATGAGGAACAGACCGCTCCTCTCGTCCGGTTCTATACGGACAAACACCTTCTTGCCAGAATCGACTCTTCTCTCCCCAGGGAGCAGAGCTACAACTTGCTTCTCGAGGTTTTGAACACTTGAAATGAAACCTGATTTTGTTATCCATACACCGGCGGAAATCGACCGGATACGCAAAGCGGCGAAAATGGCCGCGGAAGCCAGGGAACGCATCTGCAAACTGGTGCGGTCCGGCATGACGACCGCGGATCTTGATGAACTCGGCGGTGAAGTCATACGCTCCATGGGAGGAGTTCCCGCCTTCCTGAATTACCGCGGGTATCCGGGGAACATCTGCATTTCGTTGAACGATGAAGTAGTGCACGGAATCGGTCGGCGGGACCGCTTTATCCTCAAAGGGGATATCGTGAGCGTGGATGTCGGCGTCTTTTTCGACGGGGGTGTCGGGGATACCGCAAAAACCGTCTATGTCGGCGATGAACCGATGCCGCCGGACATCGAACGTCTGCTCCGTTTTACGGAGAGTTCTCTGGAGGCCGGACTGGCCGCCGCGCATCCGGGCGGTCATGTGCAGGATATTGCCCGCGGGGTTGAAATGGAGGCCAAACGCGGAAATCTCGGAATTGTGGAGGAATATGTCGGACACGGCTGCGGCACGAAGTTGCATGAGCCGCCGGACGTCCCGAATTATGTGCAGTACCGCAAGGGGCCGCGTCTGGTTCCCGGCATGGTGCTGTGCGTCGAACCGATGCTCAATCTGGGTTCGAGAAGAGTCTATATGGAAAGTGACGGATGGACGGTCCGCACCCGTGACGGGGAACCTTCCGCCCATTTCGAACACATGCTGCTGATAACGGAGAACGGAACGGAGGTCTTAACACGTGTCTAAGGATTTAATCAAGGTCGAAGGCGTAGTAAAAGAATTGCTGCCGAACACTATGTTCAGGGTCGAACTCCCGAACAAACACAGTGTGCTCGCCCACATCAGTGGGAAAATGCGTCTGAACTTCATCCGGATTCTACCGGGGGATACGGTCACCATCGAGA
>CAYWZD010000179.1:0-7845 GCA_964462755.1 uncultured Victivallales bacterium
TGTATTTGCCGAGAATTTCCGGATAATCTTCGGCGCGTCCGTTCAGGGCGACGTTACCCGCGTCCAGATAGATTCCGACGTATTTCGACTTGAACTGATCCAGAAAGAACTTCCATTCCATCGGGGAAATCAGGAAACGGTTCCAGACGTTTTCCAGCGCGATATTGACCTTGAGTTTCTCCGCGACTGGAATCAGTTTGCGGATGGCGTCCGTGGCATTTTTCCAGACGCTCTTGTAGCTCATGACCGGACGGGAAATATCCCATGCGACGCGTGTCGCGCCGGGAACCACCAGAATGGTTTCCGCGCCGATCCAGGCGGCGATCTGGAGATATTTCTTCACGAAAGCGAGCGCTTTTGTCCGTTCCGCCTTGTCATCCGCGGCAAGGGCGCATCCCCAACCCGCGCCGGAAGCGAGGGTCCGGAGTCCGATGCCTTTGGAGGCGGCGTAGGCGGCGATCTTTTCGCATTCTTCCTTCGTAATGTCGATTTTGAGGGCGTCGCCGACCGTGAGTTCCACTCCGTTGAGTTTCTTTTTGGCGGCCCAGTCGATGAATTCATACGGCGTCTTCTGTCCGTCGAACCCGCCGAATACCCAGTAGTTCAGTGCTTTATACATTGCAACCCCTCCTCAGTATTTGATGGTGACTTTCTTGCCGGTGTCCACGGATTTCTGTTCCGCCATGGCGATCTTGAAGCCGTCGAGAACGTCTTCGAAGGTCTGGTATTTGTCAGGCCTGGCTCCCTTTTTGATACAGTCGACGAAGTAGGCCAGTTCCTTGTGCCAGCCGGTGGTGGCTTCCACCTTCGGGGATTCCACGCGTCCGTTCTTCCAGTAGACCTTGAACCCTTCCGCCATCAGGCGGACGGTTGCCTTCTCGCAGATGATCTGGAAGGTCATTTCGAACGGGGTTGTATTGGTGGCGGCCCAGCTGCCTTCGGCTTCGACCAGAGGACCTTTGTTGAAATGGTAGAACGTGATGACATGGTCCGTCCCGCCCTTGCTGGTGATGTTGGCGCCGACGGAGGTCACCGCGGCCGGGCGTCCGAAGAAATAGCGGACGAAGTCGGTGTCGTGGAGGTGCATGTCCAGAAGCGCGCCGCCGGAACGGGAGCCGTCCATGAACCAGTTCTGCCACGCGTTCCCGGCGATGTCGGGAGAGAGGCGGCGGAAGGTGGCGGAGAGGGCTTTCCCGTAGGCGCCGGCCTTGAACTGCTCATACACATAACGGTATTCGGGCCAGGCGCGGACGCACATGCCGACATTGAGGAAGGTATTCGCTTCCTTGACCGCTTTTTCGAGACGGGCGGCCTGTTTCAGGTCGCGGCAGAGGGGCTTTTCCGCGAAGACGTGCTTGCCGGCGGCGAGGGCGGCGATGATGTAGTCCGCGTGGTCGGGCGTTGGACAGCAGATGTCGACGACATCCACGTTCGGGTCCTTGATGAGGTCGAATCCCGATTTGTAGACCGCCACTCCGGTCAGGTTCAGCGGCTTCGAGTTGTCCGCGTTGCCGATGTTGCCGACGACCTTGGAGACGTCGCCTTTGCGCTTGGCCGCGTCCACGTCCGCCAGCGCCACGATCTGCGCATCCTTCATTGCTTCGTAAATCCGGAAATGCGTGCTGCCCATGAATCCGAGACCGATCAAACCGATTCTGACTTTTTTCATTTTTTCATCCTCCTGAAATTGGATTGGAAAAACTTTTCTCCGTTTTCGTAATTATTATACTTGCAAAAAACCGTTCCGTAAATAGATTAATTGGCAAAAGAATGGATTTTTCTGCAAAAATGCAGTTTTTTTCAAAAAAGGAGGATGGCCATGCCCGGCAATATTTCCCTGGAACTGATCCTTCATAACGAGGTGCAGCAGCTGTTGGACAATTTTGCCTCGGTGATGCGCGTTCATGTGGTTTTTTTCGGACCGGACGGCGAGGTTCTGAGGCAGGGTCGCAGCGAAGGAAACTGCCGCTTTTGTCAGTATATGCAGAAGTATTTCACTCTGGAGCGCTGTCTGCGGCTGGACAAGGAAAAACAGCTTCTGGCGCGCACGACAGGGAAATGCCAGTCGTATCTGTGTCATGCCGGGTTGTGGGAGGCGGTCATTGCGGTGATGCCGGCGGGAGAACTGCTCGGATATGTGATGTTCGGACAGTTCCGCAGCACGGAAAAACTTCCGGAAAACATCCGCAAGCTGGCGCCGTCCAAAAAGGAACTGGCCGAGGTGGAGAAGGCTTTCCGGGACCTGCCGTATCTGTCTCCGGACGGAATGGACAATCTGACCGGACTGATGAAAATGCTGGTTGGCTACATCGTGCGCAACGAGCTGGTCACGCGGGGCGGCGACTATCTTTTCCGCGCGCTGAACCGGTATCTGGAGGAAAACCTGTCCCGGAACGTGACCATTGCCGACGCCGCGCGGCACCTCGGGCGGAGCGTCTCGACCTTGTCGCACTTCCTGCAGAAGAACAGTGAGACGAGTTTCAAGAAGCTCTTGATCGAAAAACGGCTGAAGCGGGCTGAAAAACTGTTGGCGGAACATCCGGAAATGAGTATCGCGGAATCCGCCGACGCGGTCGGAATCCGCGATCCCTATTACTTTTCCCGGATCTATAAGAAATACCGCGGCAAGACGCCCGGGGACTTCCGCCGGAAGCGTTCATGACCGGCCGTTCAGCACCCCGCGCAGCTGTTTGATTTCTTCTTTCAGGCGTTCTTCCGTTTCGAAGGGAGTTCCATCCATCTTCTTCGGGCGGAGAATTTCGACTTTGGCCGTCGAGAGAGCGACCGCCAGCGGAATGTCGCCCCAGAGGAGAAAACCGGGCACCGGCATTGCCATGTTGAAATATACCGGAATGCCTGTCCCCGAGAAAAGGTAGCTGCCCGGTGCGTCTTCATAAACAATGCGATCGATTTTGCCGTGAATGACCGAAGTGAACAGCGAGGCCACGGCGGTTTCGCCTGCGCCGTGAAGCGCAACGGTCTTCGCCTTGAAATGCACTGTCAGAAATTCCCGGAGAGCCTCCAGTTCACGCACCCATTCGCCGAGGAGGGTTCGGCCCAGCCAGAGCTGCCAGCGGGCCAGGTCGTGGAAGATGCCCTGATGGGGAGTCGGAAACTGGTTTTCACCCTGTCCCGAGAGGTCGATCAGCGCAATCGATGCACCCGTGTCAGAGAGGTTGACCTTTTCCTTGCCGAGCGGATTTGTCATGACGATGAAATCTTTTCCGCCCGGCTTTACCGTCAGAGGAAGCTGGCGTCCATCGGAGAGCGTGAGTGTGAAACGTTTCCAGCCGTTCAGTTCATTGTGCTCCGTTGCCGTCGAGACGGAAAGCGGAGCGCCGATGCGAAGAATCGTTTTCAGTTCTCCGGTTTTTTCTTTCCGTGCGATCGATTTTTTCCGGAACAGGGCCGCCCGCAGTTTGGCGCCCTCGATCTGACAGTGTGCCGCGATGGAACGGACTTCCGCCGGACGTTCCCCTTTCGGGAAAACCATCAGTTTCGCTTCCGGAAGACATTCGAAAGACGGTTCGGATTTCGGCATTCCATGTCCGAGTCCCTTCAAGTGGAGATCGAACCAGCCGAGCATGGCCTCCCGGATTTCAGGCCAGTAGCCGTGGGGGGCGTTGAAAATCTGACAGGTGATTTTATTGTCGCTTCCAAGAGTATGGAAGACTTTCCGTGCGTTGTCGAAGGAGCGGAACATTTCCTTTGCCTGGAATGCCTCGTTGCTGTCCAGCAGGGCGGTGCAGATTTTGAGGGCGCGCGGAGCGACCAGCGCCAGCACACCGGATTCCTCCGTAAACGTCAGCCCGTCCGGAAGGAGTTCGCAGATGCAGTTGGCGCACCGCACGTAACTTTCGAAGGAACCGACGCTGACCACCGGTACAGCCGCCTGAATCCGATCGTCCATCGCGGTCAGCCACATGGTCTGGTTGCCGCCGCCGGAGGCTCCGGTCGCGCCGATTTTTCCGGCATCCACATACGGGAGGGAGCAGAGCATATCCACGCCGCGCATGTTGTCGGCCACCTGACATCCCATCAGGGTTTCTCCGATATTGAGAAGCGAAGCCCCCAGTGTGGCGCCGTGATATTCGAATACGCCGTGTTCGGAAGCGCGTTCCCCCGAGCCGAAGGCATCGACGCTCAGACACACATATCCGTTTGCGGCCAGAAGGTGTCCCCGCGCCTGGACCCGTTCCGCGATTTTGCCCTGCTGCCAGTGACCGTGCATATTGATCACGCCGGGGAAGGGGCCCTTGCCGTCCGGCACATAAAGATTGGCAGTGACATAAAATCCTTTGCGGCTCTGATACGTGATTTTCCGGACGGAGTATCCCTTCATGCGGACCGTTCCGTATTCGCGGCTGTCCAGCGGGAGTTCCGGATCGTATTTCACGCCCAGTTTTTCCCAGATCGTTTTCCGAAGGAACTGACGGTGCGCGTTCCATTCCTTTTTCGACCCGCACGGGAGTTCCGCCCACTGACGGAAACGTCTCGAAGCCTCCATGCGCAATGCGAGTTCGCCGTCATTTCCCGAAATGTTGTTCCAGACCTTCGGAATCGTGTTTTCGACCGTCATATCCTTTGGCTCCCCATTTGACTTTCAAGAAGATTCGCCGTTTCTCCGCAATTCGAAAATTCTGATCGTCAATTTATGGTTTGAATCAGTATTTTTCAAGCCGATTCACCGGAAAATATACTTTTTCCGATGTCGTCCGCAGCCGGAATCATTCTTTAATGAGCGGGGGTTGCCACAGGGGAAAGAATTTTTTCAATGACGGAAAAACCGGGATCATCATACCGTTTTTTCTTGATATCTCCATGCAGCCCGTTATCGTCGTGTTTGTCTGGCCCCACGCTGTATATCTGGTATCCACGGACTTTGATCAACTCCGGTTTCGGATGCGGAATGGAAACGTTCCGGCAATCGCTCATAATGGACAGAAAATCCCCTTTTTCATATTTCAGCGATTGTCCGGTAAATGGATCTTTATAAACCTCTTGCATGAATTCAGGAACCATGTCGTGCAGGGAATCAGGCAATTTGCCGTATTTGCGGCGGTAAAGCTCCGCATTCAAAGCCGTGATCGCGGCTTCCTCCCGGGCACGGATGGACAGAATTTTCTCATATGCCTTGTCATAGCCGAAAAGCAGCACCATTTTAGAGAAAAGAAATTCATCCGGAATATGACAGACGGCCTTTTTCGCCTCGGGAGAAGGAGGAATTTGCGGATATAACGCAAGGGTATTGACGGTATAGATGAAATCTTCAAACCAGACAGCTTTTACCGGCGCCAGAAGGAAACTGAACAAATAGTGGTTGAAGTCGAAGAATTCGTCCTCCAATCGGCGCACATCGGTCTCGGAAGAAAAATAACCTGTTTTGAACAATAAGAATTCGCCTGCGATGCGGGTGACAGTCAAGTGTTCGTTCAGCGAGCAGGCGGCATCTCCGTAGATGGCGCGCTTGAATGCTCTTTCCCAATTTCCTTTATTCCGTTTCAACAAACCGATGATTCCGATGATCTGCTTTTTGTCCGGGTTCCCGGTAAGAATCTTTTGGATTTGCTCCAGGTCGATCGATTCTATGGTCATGGCGACAAGCATGGAAACAATGAACTGGTCGTCCAAAGCATATTCAAGGATTCTCTGCGAAGAGTAAAAAGCTTTCAGCGCTTCCCGGACATCGCGATTGTTGATTGCGCCGCGCACCCGCAGCAAATTGATTCTGGCAATGGTTCTGAAAGGGGATAATTCCGGTAGCAGCAGGCCGAAAAGGAGCCCATCGTAATCCCGGATATCACCGGGCATCTTTAAATATTTTTCTTTTCCCAGCAATTGATCCCAGTCGCGAAAAACTGCTTGATTTCCATGGAGCCACCTGTCCAGTTCCCGGCATTGCCCGGCGTTTACGACGGAAGAGTCATAAAACATCTCCAGATTCGCCGGTATCCGGAGAGACATCTCGTTGTCATGTTTTTGTTGGTCATAACGAAAAATTCCGGAGAACTTATGATAGTTCGATTTCTCGCCATGGTAATAGGATTCACGCAAAGCGGTTCCGTTAAGCGGGTATTTATACACCTGTATGAGTTTTTCACGCCCGGCGGTCAGCCGCTGTTCCAAGCGGTGAAGGTAGAACCCGGTTGCCAGCAGCGGTTCGGCAAGCATAGCGAAAAACAACGAGATGCATGTCAGCGATTTCCACGAAAAGACCGGTTTTTTTGCCAGGGCCCAGGCTGTCGTCCACATAAAGAGACAGGAAAGCGGCAACAGGATTACCGCGGCCGTCGGAAGCCACTTCAGCGCCATGAAATAGATTATCGTCAACAGGCAGAGAGTGAGGATTGTCCAGGCAAAATACAGTCGGGCAAGCCATTGGACGCTCTTTCGGGTTCCGGCCGAAAAAATGAGCAGGAACACAGGAATCAGGAAACATCCCGGCACGGGCAGACACAGCATCCATGTAATTTTTTTCTTGGTTCCCGGAAGGTGCAATTTCCACAGGTCGTTAAAGTAACACCATGTGGCAAACGATGCATAAACCACCGCCGCCAGAAAAGCGATGGTATAAAGGGCAATCACCCATTTTTGTCCGGAGCTCAAACGGCCGATGTCCGGCATGATGTCATAACCGGAAGTCAGCCACCCGAAGACCGGAATGGCAGCGACCGCCAATTGGCTGGCGATCATCGCTGACAAACTCCTGGTCGGTGCCAAAGAAGCTGTTAAATTATTATCGTTGTTATCCATCTTGCGAATGAAATCGAGTGCCCGTTACAAATATTCACCCATGATACGCTTGTCCCGTTGGCGGGACAGCTCTTTCAAACTTGAGCAAAAAACACGTTGATACTATACAGCTTTCGACAGAAAATTACAAGGATTATGGAATCAGCTTCATTCGGAATTCGGCATCGCCGGACTCAGTGGGGAGGGCTTCCGGCCGTTCCAGCAGACGGGTAGCATAATGCATCTGGCATTGCAGAAGGTAATCATACGGAGCAACCCGACAACGTCCGGAACGCGGGGAGAAGGGGCCTCTTCCCGCATTCCGAACCATTCGTTTTTTCTGTTTCTGGATCGGGAGATGTCAGACGGTTCCCGCCGGCACCTTTACGAACTTCGGCAGGGGATTCTGCCGGTGGCATTCTTCGATGATGCGGACCTGACGCTTGACCTGCTCGAGTTTCACGATCAGTTCGGCGCCGTTGACGTAGGCGTCATAGACGTTTTCATAATAGCGAGATCCCCAGTGGTCGAATCCGGCCGCCGAGTCCGGGACAACGAATTTTTCCTCGTAGAATCCCAGCTTTTCGCCGCAATAGCACGGCAGACGTCCGGGCGCTTCCAGCGGGTTGATCTGCACTTCCCTGGGCTCGGCTTCGGAGGGAATGAAATACTTCCATTCGATCGTGTTGCCGAAGGCGGTCAGTGAACCGTTCGAGCCGTAGACCTGATAGGTGTAGGGCGTGAAATGGATGCACTTGGAAACCTCGAAATCGATGGTCGGATGGTCTTTGCCGGAAAAGAGAATCTTGATATGGTCCTCGGCGTCGCCGAAGTTGTTGACGCGTGCCATGGAACAGAAGATTTTTTCCGGGTCGCAGTCTCCGAAGGAGTTCCAGACTTCCACCGCCTGATCGAGCGGGTGCGGACCGGTGTTGAGCAGTTCGCCCGCGCAGAGGTCCTGAATGGTCTGCCAGTCCCAACGCCTTCCGAAACCGTTGTAGGCGACTTTGAACATCACGATTTTTCCGAGAACGCCGGAATGCATGACCTCGAAGACTTTCCGGTAA
This sequence comes from uncultured Victivallales bacterium, assembly GCA_964462755.1. Lineage (GTDB taxonomy): Bacteria > Verrucomicrobiota > Lentisphaeria > Victivallales > UBA1829 > SIG94. The sequence goes on from CAYWZD010000179.1 coordinate 7,800, forward strand.
AGCGGACGGAAACGGGACTGCTGGAACACGGTGAAGAAGCGTCCCG
>CAYWZD010000180.1:0-7844 GCA_964462755.1 uncultured Victivallales bacterium
GCTGGGTGCGGAACCATGTGTTCTGGCGGCGCGCGAACTGCCAGGTGGCGGTCGTAATTTTCTCCTGAAGTTCGCCGCGTTTCAATTCCCCGGCAAGATATGCGGCGATTTCGCGGTATCCGAGCACCTGCCAGGCGGTCGGAGAATCATGCAGTCCCTGTTTGAAAAAATGTTCCGCCTCCTCGATCCAGCCGGAGTCCAGCATTTGCGCACAGCGTGCGGCGATCCTTTCCCGGAGCGCGGCATTGTCCCATACCAGCACGAAGGAACGGGCGTCCGGACGCGGCGGCGATTTTTTCCAGCGTTCCTGAAGCAGGGACATGGGCGAACCGGAAAGCAGAAACACTTCCCGGGCCCGGATGAGCTTGCGGCGATGTTTTCCGAACCGGGCGAAGTCCGCGGGATCTTCCCGTTTCATAACCTCTTGAAGTTCAATAAAATGCTCATCGTTGTCATACGCCTCGTCCAGATTCCTGCGGAGTTCTCCGGAGGCCGGAAGGGGGTCCAGCCCGTACAGAAAAGCCCGCAGGTAAAGACCGGTTCCTCCGGCGATGACCGGGAGGCGATTGCGTCCGCGGATTTCCGCGACCAGCCGTTCAGCGTCGGAGATAAAACGGTAGACGTCATATTTTTCCGTGAAGTCGATCAGGTCCACCAGATGGTGGGGGACGCGGCGGCGTTCCTCTTCCGTGGGTTTGGCGGTGCCGATATTCAGGCCGCGGTAGATTTGCATGGAATCGGCGGAAATGATTTCGCCGGAAAGTTTTTCCGCCAGCTCCAGCGCGAGGGCGCTTTTGCCGGAGGCGGTCGGCCCCATGATCACGGGCAGAAGACAGGACTCATTTTCTGTATTGGACATAGGCGGGAGAATCCGGATTGGATTTCCGGCGCTCCGGGCGGAACAGCGTGGAGAGAATGAAGATGAAGACCCCGACGCAGATGCAGGAGTCCGCCACATTGAAGGAGGGCCACACATATTTTCCGATGTAGAACTGAAGGAAATCGACAACCGCGCCACGGAAGACACGGTCGATTGAATTCCCGATGATTCCGGATACGACGAGGAAAATGGCGAAGTAGCGTTCTTTCCAGCCGTCAGTCAGCGACCGGAGGAACCAGATGACCGCGAGCATTACAAGAATGGCGATCAGCAGCAGAAATCCGCCGCGTCCGGAGAGAATGCCCCAGGCCGCGCCGGTATTTGTGATGTGGGTGATATTGAAGAAACCGGGAATGACGACGGACTTCGAGCCGAACGGAATGTTTTTTACGATCCAGAATTTGCTGTATTGGTCCAGAGCCAGCAGAAGCAGGGCAAGAAGAACCGCCCAAACAAGAAAACGTCTTTCTCCCGGGGGAACGATCCGATCCAGTTGGTTGCCTTGGAAAAAGCTCATCGGCGATTATCTTCTGGTATTATCCATCTCTTCACGTCTGGACTTGCACCTTGTGCAGTATTTTGCATAGGGCTTGGCTTCCAGGCGTTCGCGGGGGATGGTGGCTCCGCAGTCGAGACAGATGCCGTATTCGGAATCTTCCAGACGCTGCAGGGCTTCGTCCACCATTTCCAGAACGTCGACTTCCTCGGACATCAGCCCGAGTTCGAAGTCATGACGGAAATTGTCGGTTCCGAGATCGGCCATGTGGGTCGCCATGCCGGCGCGTTCCCCGGCGGAATCTTTACGGGAGGAAAGCACCTCGTCCGAATGGAATTTGATCTGTTCGCCGAAAGCGGCGCGGACAGCCATCAGGAGGTCGAAGTAATATTTCTTTTCCGCCTTGGACAGCTTGACTTTCCGCAGAGGCTCTTCCCTCAGTTTTCTGACAAGACCCTTTTTCAAAGGGACACCCGGCAGAGTTTTCCGGGGAGCGGGCGCCGATTTCTTTACGGAGACGGATGAAAGGGTTTTCTTTTTCACAGGAGAGACCGCCGGTTTTTTACCCGCGGGGGCAGCCGCAACTTTCGGAAGCGCAGCGGGCTTTTTTGCAACCGGTTTGACAGCGGCGGACATCTTGTTCGCGGCTTTTTTGGCTGTCGTGGAGTTTTTAGGTATGGACGCAACGGCTCGCTTCGCTTTTTTTTCCATATTACACCTTTCTGATTGGTGAGTTATGATTCATGCAAACTCCTGCTTTAATTGACTAATATAATCCTGTTTCGAGGAATTTTCAAGAATGAATGTTTGCATTCCGTTAAAACAATTGGCAAAACCCCTGTTTTTGCGACTTGACGCATCTCCGTTGACGGGGTAAATTGACTCCGTTGTTTTATCATCATGATTCCATAATGGAGGATTCAAAATGTTGAGAATCAAAAGCGGCGACAAAATCCTTTTCACGGGTGACAGCATCACCGATTGCGGCTGTTCCGCCAGCGAGAACATCAATTTCCTCGGGCACGGATATCCCGTGTTCATCGCGGCTCTTCTCGGCGCCCGCCGTCCGGAACTGGAACTGACTTTCGTCAATACAGGGGTTTCCGGACACCGGGTGAGCGACCTCAAAGCCCGCTGGGACCGGGATGTGATCAATCACAAGCCGGACATTGTTTCCATCCTTGTCGGCATCAACGACGCGGCATCCCGCTATTCCCGCAATCTGCCGATCAGCGCGTTTGAGTTCGAAGCCGAATACCGCTCCATCCTTGAGAAAACGCGCAGTGAATTGCCCGGCGCCAGAATCGTCCTGATGGAACCGTTCGTCCTGCCGCTGCCCGAGGACAGACGCCTCTGGCGCGACGATCTCGACAAGAAGCTTCAGGTGGTCCGTGACCTTGCCGCCGAACTGGGGGACGCCCTGATTCCCCTCGACGGCATTTTCAATACCGCCGCATGCCGCCGTGAAAAGTCCTTCTGGACGCCCGACGGTGTTCATCCCACTCCGGCCGGTCATGCCCTGATTGCCGAAAGCTGGATTTCCTCCGTTTCCTTTTGAAGAGTGGATACCAAATGATTGATCTGCACACTCACAGCGTTGCCTCCGACGGGTCCGATACACCTTCGGAACTCCTTTGTCTTGCCCTTGAAAAGAAACTTGCCGGAATCGCCCTGACGGACCACGACACGCTTTCCGGCCTGCCTGAATTTCTCGCTTGCGCACGGGGAAAGAACATCGTCGCGATTCCCGGACTGGAAATATCCTCCTCGCTCTACAACAAGGAAATCCATATTCTGGGGCTGTTCATCGATCCGGCCTCCGAAAAGCTGGAAAATTTCCTGTTTCAGACCCGTCAGAACCGGAATACCCGGAACGGCCAGATCCTTGAAAAGCTCAATATCATGGGGTATGAAATTTCCGTTGAAGAGCTTGAAGACTTCGCCCGGGGAGAGAGCGTCGGACGTCCCCATCTGGCGCGGCTCCTTGTGAAAAAAGGCTACTTCGAAACCATCCAGGACGCCTTTGATCACTGTCTCAGAAGGGGCGCCCGTGCCTATTCCCCCCGCGTTCTGGCTCCTCCGGAAGAAAGCATCCGGGTGATTCATGAGGCAGGCGGACTTGCCTTCTGGGCGCATCCGGTTTACCGCAGTACCGGCGGCGAACGCTCCTTCGTGCGCCGTTATCTCCGGAAACTGGTCCCGCTTGGACTTGACGGCATCGAAGGGTTCTATTCCCTCTTTTCCGTCTCCCAGCACACCATGATCATGGAAATGGCGAAGGAGTTCAACATCCTCGTCAGCGGAGGGAGCGATTATCACGGTCTGAACCAGCCCTCCATTCAGCTTGGTTCCGGATGCGGTTCTCTGCAAGTGCCAGACAGCGTAATGGATACGCTTCTCGCACGGAGAACGGTCCGATGATTCCGTTCGTGGACGGACACACCCATTCCGTCCCGGCGCGGGAGGACGTGGCCGCACTGGTCAATCTTCCATATCCGTCACGTCCGGAAACACTTCCAGACAACCCCCGCCTCTTTTTCTCCGCTGGAATTCATCCGGCCCGGACGGGGCGGGCCGATTTCGACGGTCTGGAGTCCTATCTCCATGAAAATCAGTGCCGGGCAATCGGAGAGTGCGGACTGGACCGCTCCATCGACGTTCCGCCGGAAGAACAAATGGAACTGTTCCTCCTCCATGTCCGGCTGGCCGAACGTCTCCGGCTGCCTCTTGTAATTCATTGCGTCCGTGCATACTACGACCTGATCGCCGTCCGGAAGCGCCTTGCAAAGAGCACCGTTCCCTGGGTGGTTCACGGATTCCGCGGCAATGCGGAGATTGCCTCCGCCCTTCAGGAACACGGTTTCACCTTGTCTCTTTCTTCTGTGTATGTTGTTCATATGGAGAAATTTCCGTGTTATGTGCGGAAGGACTTGTTTCTTCTCGAAACCGATGACGGGCAGGATTCCATCGAATCTCTGTATGACCGGACCGCCCGGATCGGCGGCTGGGAGTCCGGCGAACTTAAGCATCAACTTTTTACTAACTTTCAGCGCTGTTTCTTAAGTTCTCTCTCATGAATTTGTTTTTCCGCCGTTTTGATGGTAAATTATTTTTGTCAGCAGTTTGAACTCCACCGGAAAGGAATGGACATGTCGATTCAGAAATGGGACGTTGCGGTCATCGGAGCCGGACCTGCCGGAATTTGTGCGGCCCTCCAGTGTGCGCGGGAAGGCTTGAGAACGCTTCTGGTGGAGAAAAATGGAATCTCCGGGGGAGCCATTACCGCCGCCGGAATCAATTATCCCGGAATTTTTCATGCGTGGGGACGTCAGTTGATCGCCGGAATCGGCTGGGAACTGGTGAAGAAAACCCTGCTCGAAACGGGGTCGCCCCTTCCGGATTTTTCCGTTCCGGGCAACGGAACCAATCGCGGGAAACACATTGCAGTCAATGCGCTTCTGTTCGCGGCCATCGTCGACGAGGAACTTCTGAAGGCGGGGGTTTCCATTCACTATCACACCATGCCCGGGGCGCTGAAGAAGACCGGAGGCGGCTGGATATTGACCCTTTGCGGCAAAGACGGCCTGTATGAAGCGGAAAGCGCAATCGTCATCGACTGCACCGGGGACGCCAACATGGTCAAAATGGCAGGTTTTCCCTGCGAGGAACCGTCGGAGTGTCAGCCGGGCACCCTTTCGCTTTATCTGGATCACTTCGACCCTGCCGTGCTGGACCGAGAGGCCCTCCAGAGAGAATTCGACAAAGCCGCCGCGAACGGAGAAGTTTCCGCGGAAGATTTCGGATGGTCCAAAAAGTTCAATATCGGGTTTCTTCTCGGGCGCGGAAACAATGCCAATCATATCTGCGGAATCAACGCCGCCGACAGTGCCGGACGGACCGCCATCGAGATTGCCGGGCGTCAGTCGGTCCGGCGGGTTTACCATTTCCTGAAACGTCTGCCGGGACTGGGAAAAGTGGAGTTCCATCTCCGTTGCGCCGAATGCGGGGTCCGGGAAACCCGTACCATCCGGGGCGAGGAAACCGTGACGCTGGAAGATTATTTTTCCGGGCGGAAATTCGAGGACGCCCTGTGCTACAGTTTTTATCCGATCGACCTTCATGACGCCCGGATGGGACTGGATTTCCGGCCTTTGCCTGAAGGCGTTACGCCGACCGTTCCCCGGGGCGCATTGGTGCCGAAAAGTTCCAAGGGACTTCTTGCCGCGGGACGGATCGTTTCTTCCGACCGGCTGGCCAATTCCGCCCTCCGGGTTCAGGCCACCTGCATGGCGACCGGTCAGGCGGCCGGAGCCTTGGCCGTATTAAGCTTGAGAAATGGCTGCGGTGCAATGGATTTGCCCCTGTCCGACATCCGGGCGCTTCTGGAAAAACACGAGGCGATCGTTCCGTAAGAGAGTTGCCGGAAACGACCCATCGAAGTCAATCGGATTCCACCAGATCGGCTCCGCAGAACGGACAATGACCTGTTTGCCGGAGCGTCTCGATGCTTTCCCGTTCGCAGAGGCATGCCCCGCAGAGTGGACAGAGGAGCGCCTTCTTTTTCCGCAGAGTCCATCTTCTGGAGAGTTCCATGAAGAATGGCATCATCATCAGTCCTGTCATTGTCCAGCCGAGCAGAAGCACCCTCGCTGAATTCCGGATGACCTCGCTTCCCATTGCATCCGGCGGATAAAGGGAAAATGCCAGAGGAATGATCAGCAGAATCCAGCCAAGCAGGAGCAGGACGGGAAGAGAGCCTGCCGGAGGAACAGACTTGGGGTCCGGAATCTCTGAACGTTTCCATTTCTTTTCCGGACTCCTCGGCGGGATTCCCAGCGGCGTGTTGCAGGCGGGACAGGCGTTTTCCGCAAGTGTTTTCATGCGCATGCGGATGAATTTCAGTGAGAAACAATTTGGGTTCGGACAGGAGATCCGGAAGAGGGACGGACTTTTCTTTTTCGTCAGATGAACCAGAAGAAGGGGAAAAAGGAAAATCAGCAGATAAGCCGCCCCGAAAAACCAGTAGTCGAGAAAACATGTCAGTGCTGCCAGAATGCCGAAGGCCGTCAGGCAGATCAGGGGATAGACCGCATAGTGGAATAATCCATGGGATTCCTGGCGGCAGTCATATATCGTGATCACGCTTTTTCGCGGAGTTCGAACGAGAAAGAAAACGCCGATTCCTGCGAGAACGAATCCCGCCAGAAAGATGATTCCCCTCAGAATTCTGGCGGACAACGTCAGATCATTCCAGCAGAAAAGAGTGCTTTCCGAAGGTTTTTCCGGGTTGACGAGAATAGGGATGGAACGTCCAACGGAAAATGGGTCCGAGGCTGGAATTGACCCCGGAATGGTTTCTGTTCCGAAATACTGTCTGCCGTCAGCGGCATGATACTTCCAGTGCAGGAAGCGATGCGTATTTTCCGTGTTTTTCCGGGCTTCCCCGGGTTCCACAATCCAGACCTCCGTCAAGTCGGCCTGAACCGGCTTCCATGAATTTTTACGGATCGGCTCCAGAATCTGGTTATCCCCCCAGAAAAGAGACAGGAGCAGACCCAGGACCAGCCAGATAACTCCCGGAATATATTTCTGTCCGATCAGGTCTTTATGAAATTTCATGATCCCCTTTGAAATCCAATTTCCGGAGTGTTATGCGTTCAGCTTTTTGATGGAATTCCCGTAGACGCGTGTGACTGGAAGAATCTGACGGGAAACCTGTTCTTCGCCTTCGATCTGACGCAGGGCGGTCCGGGCGGCGGTTTCGCCGATTTCATAAGCCGGGAGGTAGAAGGTGTCCAGTTTGAACTGTCCGAAAAAGGCAACGCCGTCGCCGCCGGTGACGGAAATCTGTTCCGGAACAGAAATATGATGATCGCAGAGCGCCATGATCACTCCGCAGGCGGCGGTATCGTTCGGTGCGATGATGCAGGTTGCTTCCGGCGCTTCCCGGAGGATTTTCTGTGCGGCGTTATATCCTTCCTGATAGGTAAAATGAATGGGATCAGAACACCAGACAGGTTCGAGGCCGGATTCCGCCAGCGTTTCCAGCATGGCGCGTTTCCGGGACAGCCCGGAGTACGCCGCCTCTTCCGGTACGATCAGCGCGATCCGGCGGTGTCCGGCGGCCAGCACATCCCGGACAATGCTCCGGATGCCGCTGTAGTCGTCGGCGATGATCTGGTTGCAGGGACAATCCGGGAGTTCCGTGGCCAGCAGGAGGATCGGAACTTTTTCCCGGAGCATTTCCCGGACAAAGTCATCGGAATAAATAGCTCCCCAGATCATCACGGCGTCGAACATTTTCGAACGGAGTATGCTGATATGGTTGCGTTTCCGGATGAATTCCTCCGAGATCTGAACCAGCTGGAGACTTTTGTCGGAATCCTGAAGCACGCCCTGGACGCCCATAATTGTGGCAGGAAAATGGTAGTCGAACGGAATGGCCGGATGGGGCAGCTCGACAGGCTT
>CAYWZD010000181.1:0-1951 GCA_964462755.1 uncultured Victivallales bacterium
ATATCCTCTGTCCGTCCGGTTGCGGATTCCCCACACCGGATGAGCCACGATATCCGTCACGCCCCAGCCGGGAAGTTCCTGAATCGTGCGCGTCTGTTCTTCTTCAGTCAGTTTTTTCCATTCCACAAAGTGGACCAGTTTTTTTTCTTTCATGGTAAAAAAGGAAGCCTTTCAAAACTGCTCAGATTTCAGAAATTCCCAACAATATACATTCCCCCACGGCCAATGCAAGCCTTCCGGGACAGTTTCCAATTTTTTCTAAAACATTTCAGGTATCTTCAGGCGGAAAACCAGCCGGAAGAACCGGTTACTTCCCTTTCCCGTGGAAGCGGGGACGTCCCCCCTTGTCGCGGGTTCCCGGCTTTCCTCCGGGCGGACGGAAATCCTTTCCGCGCGGATTCTCCGGCTTGCCCCCGGAAGGCTGGAAACCGTCCCGGCGGCGCTTGAGCATGGAAAGCTGTGTCCGTCTTTCACGGAGTCCGCGATTGACCTGAATCGGTTCCCCGGCGGCGGTTTTTCCGGCACAGTACATGGCCGCGCCCATCGTCATGGGAAGCGGGATGTAGTCCTGGGCCTGCTGCGGGCTCCAGTGATGGGCCGCGAGGAAGTCGTCTACGACCTTCATTTCCCGTTCGGTACAGCCCGGAAAGTTGGAGATGAAAAGCGGAATGAGATATTGTTCCTTGCCGCATTCACGGCTGACCCGTTCGAAAATCTTCATGAACGCCTCCAGCTCGCCGCTTTTTCCTTTGCGCATCAGCGCCAGCACGCGGGGATGGAGATGTTCGGGCGCGACTTTCATGTGCCCGGAGACATGGTGACGGATGATTTCCTCGGTCAGGTCCGGCTGCATCAGGGCCAGATCGAGACGGATGCCCGAATTGATGAAAAGGTGTTTCACCGAAGGGTCGCGGCGCATGCGGCGGAGAAGTCCGATGAGCCTTTTTCCGTCCGCGCGGTAGTTCGGGCACGGATTCGGGAACATGCAGCTGGAACGGCGGCATTTCTCGCAGAGGGAACGGTCCGCGGGCGTGTGACCGTAGATGTTTCCCGCCGCGCCGCCGACATCGCTGACGGTGCCCCGGAAGAATTTCTGCTGTTTGAGATGCTCCAGTCCCCGCATCAGGGAGTCCTCGCTTCTGGAAATGACGCAGCGCCCCTGATGTGCGACCAGTCCGCAGAAGGCGCAGCCGCCGGGACACCCCCGCACGGCGGGAAGGGAGTCGCGGACCGCCAGCCACGCGGGAATCGGCTCTTTGTATACGGGATGCGGGCGCAGCGCATAAGGGAACTCGCAAACCCGGTCGAATTCCGCGGCGGAAAGCGGTTTCGAGGGCGGTTCGACCAGGACATAACGCCCGTTGGACTCCTGAAGGAGTTTCCGTCCGCACCACGGATTCATTTCCGCTTCCACGGCAACCGTTTCCCGCATGATGGCGTCCGGATCGCTCTGCATTTCACTGAAAGAAGGCAGCACGGTATATGAATCGTCGATCTTGAGTTCCGCGGAGGCTTTGCCGCCCAGATAGCGGGCGGTTCCGGGAATGCCGCCGAGGTCTTCGTTCCGTTCCAGACGGTGGAAAATTTCAAGGGTGGCGGTTTCCCCCATTCCGTAAACGAGGATATCGGCCTTGGAATCGACCAGCACGCTCGGACGCATCTTGTCCTGCCAGTAGTCATAGTGGGCGACGCGGCGCATGCTGGCCTCCATGCCGCCGAGGACCGTCGGGATTCCGGGAAAAGCCGCCTTGCACAACTGTGTGTAGACCACGGTCGCCATAGGGGGCCGGAGACCTGTTTTTCCGCCGGGGGAATACATGTCGTCCGAACGGAAACGACGGCCCGCCGTATAGATGCAGACCATCGAGTCCATGTTGCCGGCGGTGATGGCGCAGGCGATGCGGGGGCGTCCCATGACCTTGACCGAATCCGGATTTTTCCAGTCCGGCTG
>CAYWZD010000181.1:2051-7823 GCA_964462755.1 uncultured Victivallales bacterium
AGCGTTTCTTCCGCCACCCGGAAGGAGCGGCAGGAAAAAGCGTTTTTCGGCGAGAATGCGATATAGTCGATTTTGATGGACGGGATCACGGAAGGATAGGTCAATTCCCCGGAATCGACCTGCGTCCAGTCGTCCTTCAGGCTTTGGATGCAGGAACTTTCCGGTGTCGCGTTGAAGTCGCCCGCAAGCACCACGGGGGAATACCCGATCTCCTTTACGCGCCGATAAATGGCGTTGATCTGTTCCAGACGGATTCTGTCGAATGCCGGAGTCATCCCGAAAGAAAGATGCGTGCAGATGAAATAGAACGGAACAGGAGCATTCACACGGACAATCAGGGCAATCCGGGGCTCAACGTTCTCCAGACAAGGAAGAGGAAGAATTTCCATCTTCTTCATTTTCCAGATTCCCAGGACACCGAGTCCGTAGTCGTATTTTCGTTCGGGCGTTCCCGCGGAGAAGGACTTTCCGAAAACCCATTCCCGGTTCAGTTTTTCCCCCATGACCCGGAGCGGGTCCGTCCCCGGGGCTTTCGGATGGTCAACGGCGACTTCCTGAACGGCGGTCAGATCCGCCCCGGCTTCCGCGATGACGTTTGCCATCCGGTCATAGTCGACCTTGCCGTCCATTCCAATGCCCGAATGGATATTGTAGCTCATGACGCGAAAAGAAAAGTCCGTCATCATCCACTCCACATTTGTCAGGTTTGATTCAGGTCACTCCGTACGGTAAGTCCGCCGGTAATATTCCGTTCCATAGTGCACCAGGTCCTCGGTCAGAATGAACATCGCCCCGGAACGGAGGGGTTCGCCTTTTTCGTAAATCCGCCGGAAAGCCTTATGCAGCGAACTCGTGCAGGGAAGCTCGCGCGGGTCCATGTCGTCACGCCCGTATACGAAGAAGAGTCCGGGCCCGCCGCCGACGGGAAAACAGGGAGTCTTGTAAACCTGACGCGAAAAATCCGCCAGGTTGGAGTCCGGAAGTTCCCTCTCCCAGGCGGGATTGAAGATCCACGAACCGCAGACAAACGCCTTGACGTCGGTGGAAAAATATTTCCGGAAAAATTGTTTTGCCTCCAGCAGGGACGACTTGATCGCCTCGGGGGTCATGCCGCCGCCTCCCGGAATGTGGAGGCTCGGGATCATATCCCAGGGAGCGCACAGGGGCATCCAGTCCCGGAGGTCCAGCGTAACTTTTCGACCGGAGAGAGGAAAACCGTCGGGCATCACGGGAGTGCCCGTGATCCGATTGTCCAGTTCCTTGAGCCGTGTGACGAAAGCGGGAGTTTCCTTCTCCGGGTCCACGCGGAAGCCGTCCTTGTCGAAGGCCCACTGGTCGCGGCAGAGAACCGCCAGTTTGCCGTCCTTGCGGTTTTTGTAGACGACGGGCAGCCATTCGGGCCAGCCGCCGAAAAGATATTCGAGCCTTCCGATCCGGAACAGTTTGCCGTCCACGTGCCACCGGAGCCACGGAGTCTGCGTCAGGGTATGGCCCGGAATTCCGTTGTGCGCGGCGGCATAGATCTGAACCGTCCCGCCGATCCAGCTGGCGATATCGTGAAGATGTTGTTCCGGAATCCCCAGTTTCTCCAGCGTCTTTCCGGTCAGCGGCAAAGAAGACAGCGCAACCATCAGGTTCAAAATACCGACATTCTCCCCGAAAACTTTTTCGGAATTCGGCAGCCGGGAGACCGGGATGCCCGGATGCGCCTGAAACATGGCATAATGAAGAAAAGCCGCATAAAAGGCGGCACAGGGATTTTCCGACACGATTTTCGACACCGCGTCCATCCGCTCCAGCACGCCGTCTGGACCGCCCGTCATGGGATAGTATTTTTCATAAAAGTCCCGTTTCATGAACTCGGGAACCCCCGGCTGAGTTTTCTCGCAGAGAACTTCCCAGACAGGGAAAAGAATTTTTTCGGCTTCGCTTCCGAATCCCATTTCGGCACAAAAAGTCTTCAGCTCCATGTATTCTCCTTAAGGATTAGCGATAAAAAATAGCATTTCGGAGGTTCTTTTCAAGGGTAGTGTGAAAAAAATATCATCTTTCTGCGCCGTAAGGTTTTTAAGAGAGGAAATGAACAGTTGAAAAAAAGATTTTCCATGATAAATTGTCGTGATAATATTTTTCATAAGCCGTCAACCAACCAAGGGAGAGTAAAAATGGGCTGCTGCAAGGAACTGCCGGAAAAGATTCTGGCCTGGCGCATGTTCGGCGCGGGTTTCGAAAAATTCGGTGAAAACGACAAACCTTCCGTCCTGCCGATGCCGGCCATCGCGGAGGATGAACTTCTGGTCAAAATCAACGCCATCGGCCTCTGCTTTTCAGACGTAAAACTGATCCGCGCGGGCGAACAGCATCCCCGCGTGATTTCCAAGGACCTTTCGAAAGATCCCGTGATCCCCGGACACGAAGCGGTCATGACGATCGTCAAGGTCGGCGATAAAGTCAAGGACAAATTCAAAGCCGGACAGCGTTACATCATTCAAGCGGACATCTATGTCAACGGCGTGGGCTTCGCCTACGGCTACGCGCTCGACGGCGGCATGGCGCAATACAGCGTCATCAACCAGAAAGTGCTCAACGGCGACGAAGGCTGCTATCTCCTGCCGATCGCGGATTCCATGCCGTCGGCGGTCGCCGCCCTGCTCGAACCCTGGACCTGCGTGCTGGCGAGCTACCGTCTCGGCTACCGCAAGGCCCCGCTCTCCAACGGCAAGATGCTGTTCGTCTTCGGCGCAAAGCATGAGACCTATGAGTTCGGCCCGGTCCTTTCCGCGGCCAAACCGTCCGCCGTGACCCTCGTAAGCGCCCCCGCGGCCTTTGCCGCCGAGGTCTCCAAACTGTATCCTAAGGCGAAAATCATCTGTGCGTCCGCCCTCCCCGAAGGCGAAAAGTTCGATGACATCTTCCTTTGCGGCGTGGATCGCGCAACCGGCGAAAAAGTCGGAAAAATGGGCAAAACCGGCGCCTGCATCAACCTCATCGGCGACTTCGGCACGGAAGACTGGCTGTTCGACGTCGGCAGCATCCATTATCAGGGCTGGTTCTATCAGGGAACAAAGGGTTCCAACCTTTCTGAAGCCTATGGACGCAATATCCGCAGCAGCCTCAAAAAAGGCGGCGTCTGCTGGCTGCCCGGCGGCGCGGGAGCCATGGGTCAGATGCATACGCAGCTGGCGCTCTCCGGCGAAAACGGCCCCTCCAAGGTGCTGGTCACCGATATGGACAAAACCCGCATCGAGCATGTCCGCGAACAACTCGGCCCGATCGCCGCAAAGAATAAAATCGAATTCACGCTCCTGAATCCGGCGGACTTCGCCACCCCCGCGGAATTCGACTGTGCGGTTCATAATTTCGCCCCGAACGGGTTCGACGACATCGTAATGCTGGTCCCCGTCCCCGCACTGGTGAGCTCTTACGCGAGATTCCTCAAGGAAGACGGCCTGATGAACATCTTCGCCGGCATCCCCGCGGGCAAGGAAGGCACCCTTCCCACATCGGGAATCGCGGAAAAAGGATTCCGTTTCATCGGCTCCAGCGGAAGCAAGACCGAAGACCTCCGGCACACCATCCGCATGGTGGAGGAAGGCAAACTCAATCCGGTTTCCGCACTGGCCGCCATCGGCGGAATGAAGGTGCTCAAGCAGGGCCTCGACGCGGTGGCAAACGCCAAGTTCCCCGGCAAAACGGTCATCTTCCCGAATTGCGAAGACATGCCCCTGACCGCGGTGGATTCCATCTCGACACTGGCGGACGGCATTGAAAAGACGCTGGCCAAGGACGGAACCTATACGCTGGAAACGGAAAAGATCCTTTTCGACAAGTATCTTTCCTGACCGCATGACAGCTGTGCCGGACCGTATTTCCGGTACAGCTGAAAATCGGGGAGCGCGGAATTCTGACAAAAATATAATTTTCAGAAAAAATCCGCACTCCCCGTATTCATTTCCGCGCAGACCTGCTGTTTTTCTTTTCACAAAATAGCTGTTTCTTCTGCAAGTCACCTTGAAAACATTCCTTTCAGGAATTAAATTGACCTTCTGAATACTTGTCTTTCGTCGATATAATCGGGATTGGGTGAAACGTGCATTGGACTTGTTTGGAAAAAACGAGAATTTTGAAGCTTGCAGTGCTGGCGGCACTTTTTTTCTGGGGATGCGGAGCCCCGTTGTACGGGCAGTTCTGCCACGCGGCTCAGGCCACCACTGACTTCGGTTCCGTTCCGACCAGTCCGACCAATGTGGTCGGCGACCTGAAGAACAATGTCAAATTCCCCAAAATGGACTCCATCTCCTCGCAGGACATCGACATGAGTGCCGATACCTACGAATATGTCGGGTCCAACCTGATCGCCAGAGGGCACGCCGTCATCCGCCTCAAAGATATGCAGGTCACAGCCGACTCGGTGGTCATCAACCTGCTGACCAAGGACATGGAAGCCGTCGGAAACGTGATCTTCTCCGCAAGAGTCTCAGAGAACATTCTGGTTTCTCCTTCGGAATATGAGGTGTATCTTCAGGACCCCGCGGTCAAAATCGTGGCGGACGGCATTTCAACTTCCCCGGACGGAAACCAGAAGATCAAGGCGACCCTGATTTCCAACAGCGCCTATATGAAGGCGGAACGGGCCTCCGGCAGTCTGGAAACAGGTGCGTTCCAGTTCCGCAATTTCATGATCAAGGCCGGATTCATGTATTTCACCGGTACGTTGGCGGACCGTTACCCGAACGGCACACTCAAGCTCTTCGGTGCGCGAATGACCACGTGCGAATACAAAATGGACGGCAATGCGCATTATGAGATCGAATCCCACGAAATGACCCTCAAGCCCAGAGAGGCCAACCGGAGCATTTACAACTACAACCCGGATCATGGCGAACACAGCGTTCTGGCATTCAACAACTTCTTCCGGCTTTGGGACGTCCCGGTATTCTGGATTCCCGCATTCTACAAGCCGGCCGACACCAACACTTTCGGAATCCGTTTCGAATACGGAAATTCCTCCCGCTTCGGCAATTATGTACGGACCAGCAAGGAATTCGAAATTCTCAGCGAACCCTTCATCGCACGCGCCGCCCTCATGGTCGACTACTACCAGCAGCGCGGATTCGGGTTCGGCGGAACGGCGGACATCCTGACCAAAAATTCCAAAACGGAATTCTTCGGATACATGATCAACGACCGGAACCCATACGATTACTGGAATTCCGGACGGAACAACGCCCCGGACGGCTACACGGAACAGGAATGGATTCAGAAATACAGCCGCTTCGAGATTCCGACCACACGCTACGAACTGAGGCTTTCCAACATCACGCATCTCACTCCCCGGTTGGACTTCAGGGGTCAGATTGACGCCATCAGCGACTACAACTTCCTTCAGGATTACTTCCAGAGCCGCTACAACAACGACGTTCAGCCGCCGACCTTCGCGGCACTGGAATATCAGGGCGAACGTTTTTCAGCCACGCTGCAGACCGTTGCAAAAGTCAACTCCTTCGATTCCACGGTCCAGCGCCTGCCTGAAATCCGGTTCGACTTCCAGAGGCAGGAACTTTTCAAGAATATCTATTATCAGGGGCAGACCTCCGCCGGATACTATAAAATGAGCTGGCGCGACTATACGTTCTCCCGTGACCAGAATCCCAACATCAATTTCGCGCAGATTCTCAAGAACGAGAACCAGTCTTATCTGCAGCCGATCATCAATTCATTCGGAGATAACACTCAGGGAGCCGCGCAATATCTGATGAACCTGAACCCCGA
>CAYWZD010000182.1:0-7818 GCA_964462755.1 uncultured Victivallales bacterium
TGACCGGCGACTGCGGGAGCATGGCGCAGGGATTCCGGCAGGCACTCAAGGAGCGTGAATCATGCGGGCCGTATTGATCTCGGGGGGAGAGGACGCTGTTCCCGCACAATACCTCAAGGAGATCCGCGACGCCGGAATCGAGCTCGAATGCAGGGCTTGCACAAACGAAGATGAAGTGGTCGAATTCTCCAGGGATGCCGATCTCATCTGGATGTTCGGTCCCAATCGCGGACTGACCCCCGGCGCACTGGAGCGTCTGCCGAAATGCAAGGGAATCTTCCGAAGCGGAAGCGGTCTGGACGCCCTCCCGGTGGAAGCCGCGCAAAAGCGGGGAATCCGGGTCTACAATACGCCCGAATCCATCGCGGAAAGCGTTGCGGAACACGCCGTCGCATTGCTCTTCGCGCTGATCCGCCAGATTCCGTATTACGATGCCGGCGTCAAGGCGGGAAAATGGGAACCTGCCACACACATTCACTGGCATATTTCCGGACGCACCCTCGGACTGGTCGGCTATGGACGCATCGCCCGCACGGTTGAACAAATGGTAAAAGGGTTCCGCATGGAAGTGCTCCATTATGACCCGATGGTCCAGGATTCCATTCCGCTGGACGAACTGCTCTCCCGTTCGGACTATGTTTCGGTGCACTGTCCCCTGACTCCGGAAACCAAGGGGTTGTTCAACGCGGACAAGTTCAGGCTGATGAAGGAAAACGCCCTGCTGGTGAACACTTCACGCGGAGCGGTCATCAATGAAAAGGACCTGTTGGAAGCGCTCGAAAGCGGACATCTCGGCGGGGCGGCGCTGGACGTGCTGACCAACGAACCTCCGGCGGCGGACAATCCCATGCTGCGCTGTGAGAAGGTGATTCTTTCTCCTCATCTGGCGGCGTTTTCGGCGGATTTCTCGAAGAATTTCTGGAGCTGTTCAGCAAAAAAGGTAATCGCCGTCCGGGACGAATTGAAGCTGTAGTCCCGCCGCCCCCCTCTCTAACTTCCCCAATTACAAATTCACAAATTCACAAACTTACAAATTTATAAATTCAAACGCCCGTTCCGTCGAAACCGGGGATGAAGTCAGAGCTGGCGGACTCCTCTTCCTGCACGAAACCATCCTCGATGCCGGAATCGAAGAGGTAATCTTCCACACGTTCGTATTCTTCATCCGAAACCTTGCGGGAGAGTTCGGGAAATTCATTCGCCCGGCCGCAGGGGATATACTGACGCATGAGGCTGAAGAGAACGTCGCCCGGACGGAACTGTTCCGCCACCCAGTCGATGACCCGGAGGGTGTTTTCCACGTGATTCGGCAGAATCAGATGGCGGATCACCACACCGCTGGACATCAGGCCGTCTTCTCCGATGACATAGAGTCCGCGCTGACGGAACATCTCCAGAATTCCGGCCTTCGCCGCCTCGAAATAGTCCGGGGCGTGACTGTAACGCATCGCCAGGACATTGTCGGAATATTTGAGGTCCGGCAGATAGACCTGAACCTTTCCTTCCAGACGCCGCAGATTCTCGGGAGTGTCGTATCCGTTGGAATTCCAGACCACCGGGACCGGCAGCGGTTCCGCGAGACTTTCCAGAATCGCATCCGAAAAATGCGTCGGAGTCACGAGATTGATGTTATGGGCGCCCTGTCCGATCAGCTCGAAATAGATTTCACGCAAACGCGCCGCATCGATCTCCCTGCCCTGAAACCGGGAACTGATGTCATAGTTCTGACAGAACACGCAATGAAGGTTGCATCCGCTGAAGAAAACGGTTCCGGACCCTTTCGTCCCGCTGATGCACGGTTCCTCCCAATGGTGCAAAGCGGCTCGCGCCACCACCGGATTCGTTCCGCAGCGGCATGCGCCGGGACCGTCTCCGGCTTTCACGGAAACGGGGCGGACCACACCGCATTTTCGGGCGCAAACGGAACAAGTTTTCATGGGATCGCTCTCCGGAAAAAGCCGGATATCATTGGGTTGTTTTCATCGAAAAAATTCGCCGGACGACGGAATTCCGGCCGTACGGCGAACTCATGTTTCATTCAATGGACCATTTCAGGAACGGTCAGATATTGCGATATGCCTCCCATTCATGCTCATTGTCGAATATCCACCGGTAATATTGTTTCTCCTTCAGACACTTGGCGGCATCCTCATCGACGATGACGGTGCAATGCGGATGAAGTTGAAGCGCCGAACCGGAAACCATGGACGTTACCGGGCCTTCAACGGACTTCGCAAGGATTTCGGCTTTTTCTTCGCCGGTGACCAGCATCAGAATCCGTTTCGCTTCAAGGATGGTGCCGACGCCCATCGTAAGGGCGAATTTCGGCATGTCATCAGGATTCTTGAAGAGCGGTGAATTCTGTGCGAACGTCGTAGGAGTAAGAGCCTTTTCGCGCGTCCTGGACGCGAGGGAAGAAAGCGGCTCGTTGAATCCGATGTGTCCGGAACGGCCTATGCCGAGAAGCTGGACGTCGACGCCTCCGCAATCTTTGATCTGCTGTTCATATTCCGCACACTCGGAGGTAAGGTCGGGGGCATATCCGTTGGGAAGATGCGTATTGCGGATGTCGATGTTGACGTGCGAGAACAGATGCTTGTTCATGTAGGAACGGTATGAATTCGGATCTGTCGGCTTGAGTCCAACATATTCGTCAAGGTTGAAGGTCTTGCAAAGCGAAAAATCGAGGCCTTCATTTTTGTGCATTTCCCCCAGCATCGCATAAAGCTTTTCCATGGTTCTTCCTGTGGCAAGCCCCAGCGTCAAGCTGGGTTTTTTCCTTAACGCGTCAGCGATAAGTTTTGCGGTAAGCTTTGCCGCGCTTTGCGAGGTGGGACGAATGATGATTTCCATTTTGCCATAACTCCTGAAGCAATTTTTAAAATATTAATAATAGGGATAGAAAAGAGCAACACAAAAAGTTCATCTTGAACTTCGGAGAAACCCCGGAGAAAAGATGAACTTTCCGCGCAGGAAGCCATTTACACCGGAACAGAACCATTTTCAAACGGCGAAAACGGAACCGGTGAAACACCCCCTGCGCATTCTCAATAAAAAAGCTGTCCTGTGATGGAATTATTTCGGAAGCACACGCTTCATGGCGTCCACTTCGTTTTCACCATTTTCGAGAGGCAGCTTGACGATCTTGTGTTCAACCGCCGAACGCAGCAGCGCCATGGCAAGCTGGAACCCCTTGAAGGTGTCCTCGCCGTTGCATGGATGCTCCTTGACGCCGTCCAGCCACAGGGCAATGTCGGCGATGTAGCGAGCGCCGTCCGTTTCATAGTTGAAACAGCCGGGCCCCTCCTGATAGCCGTCCGACGCAGTGCAGGCCCTCCAGCCCGCGCCGATGATAATTTCGGCGAAACCCTTGGTCCCCTGTATGACAAAACGCCCCTTGTGCCAGGGATATTCGCTCTCCGGGACATCGGGGGACAGTTCGCCGCATTCGACGATGCCGCGGACGCCGTTCTTGAATTGAATGAAACCGCCGGCATACTCCGGAGAGGGATGATTGTCCTCCAGCTTGCCGCGTCCGTGTATGGTTCCGGAAACCCACAGAGCTTCGTCGTTGCCGTTGTACATGCGGATGTAATCCATCACATGGGTGACCATGTGCAGATACCACCCCCAGACATGTCCGTAGATTGTCTGGATGCGCCCCAGCTTGCCGCTGTCAACAATTTTTTTGACGGCCTGATAATGGTCGCCGTACTTCTGCTGATGGCTGACGCAGAATTTGATTCCTGCGTTTTTGGCCATTTCATAAATTTCCTTGGCCTCGTTGAAATTGGTGGAGAGAGGCTTCTCCAGGGCAATCAGCTTGACATTGTGTTCAATGCCCAGCTTGAACAGACCTTTGCGCAGAGCGGGAGGAGTGCAGAAGCAGAAGACGTCGGGTTTGGTTTCAGACAGCATCTTCTCCGCATCGGTGAAGAGGGGAGGATTGCCGCTCTCGGCCGCGGCGGCATTCAGACGCTCGGTATCGGTGTCGCACAGTCCGACGAGCCGGAAACGGGGATCACGGCTGAAAAGTTTGGCGTGCATCTTGCCGCGCTTTCCAGCGCCCAGGACAGCCACAGTGTAGATTTTACTCATGAGGTCTTTCTCCTGCAACTTGATATGGATCATTGAAAAAGGGACGGGCGCTGAGTCCCGCCCCTTTATGTTTGGCATGTTGCGCGATGTATGGACTGGTATTACTTCTTCCAGGCCTTGAGCACATCAATGACATACTGAATCTGATCATCGGTCAGCTCGGGGAACATGGGCAGAGAGATGCAGGAAGCGGCATTCTTCTCGGCATTCGCAAGAGATCCGACAATCCGGGTGCTCTTGCCCCACGGGAAGCCTTCCTGCTTGTGGATCGGAATGGAGTAGTGCGTCTTGGCATCGATGCCGTTGTCGTTGAGATACTTGAGCAGCACATCGCGGTCGGCGGCATTCACGGTTTCAATCTCATAGAGGTGATAGACGTGACGGTAGCCGGGGCGACGGTAGGGAATTGTCATGAATTTCAGGTCCTTCAATCCCTCGTCGTATTTGGCGGCAAGCTCGATACGGTGATCGGTCCATGCGGTGATGTGCTTCAGCTTGACGCTCAGAACACCGGCCTGAAGATCGTCAAGACGGCTGTTGAAACCGAAGCTGTGGTGGTCGCGGGCGGCCGAGCCGTGGTTGCGCAGCTTGCGGACGGTATCATTCACATACTGAAGGTTTGTCCAGAGAGCGCCGCCGTCGCCGTAGCATCCGAGGTTCTTCTGGATGATGAAGCTGGTGCAGACCACATCGGAAAGTTCGCCCTGCTTGAAGTTTTTGCCCGCGCCGTCGATGCCCTGGGCGTTGTCTTCGATAACCAGCAGTCCGAATTCGTCGGCGATTTTGCGGATTTCATCCATCGGGGCGCACTGTCCGTAGAGGTGAACCGGAACAATGGCCTTGGTGCGTTTTGTGATGGCCTTGCGGATGGCCTTGGGATCAATGCAGCGGGTGTTTTCGTCGCAATCAACAAGAACCGCGGTGGCGCCGGCAATCCAGATGGCCTCGGCGGTGGCAAAGAAAGTGTTGGCATTGGTGATGACTTCATCGCCTTCCCCGATCCCCAGCGCCATGAAAGACAGCCACAGAGCATCGGTACCGTTGCCCACGCCAACCGCATATTTCGCTCCGGCATATTTCGCCAGTTCGGCTTCGAACTGTTTCAACATGGGCCCTTGGACATAGTTGCCGCTCATCAAGACTTTCTCAATGTTCGCATCGATCTCTTTTTTGATGCCCAGATACTGCTTTACGTGACCGTAAAAAGGAACCTTGACCTCCGCCATAACAATTTTTCCTCCTGTTGAATATTAATAACGAAAACATACCGATTTGCTACTATAATCCAGCCCGCCGAACATTTCAATGACCCATATCAAAAAAAGCTTAAAAAATGCCGCGGACAGAGCGGTCCGAAAGCATCGGCTCCGCCGGTGGAAGCCGGTGCGGAAATCACAAGTTGTAAAACTCCTTCGGCCCCTGATATGCCATGCGGCGGACAAGAGCTTTGGCGTCGTCCATTGGGATCTGCCCGCGGAGGACAAACTCCGAAACGACATCGCACAGAATCCGGCGGAACATCTCGAAACGGGAACCATAGCTTAGAATCTTCCGGGAATCGGAAACCATGCCCGCGAAGTTGGAAAGCAGATCGACCGAACCGATGTATTCGAGCTGGCGGCGCATGCCGACCGGGGTGTCGTTCAGCCACCACGCGGAACCGAGACGCACATTCGCCCCGAACGCGCGGGCGACGGTCGCAAGGGAAGCCTGATGGCCGGGCTCGAGGCAGTAGAGGGCGACCTTGAGACGTCCGTCGAACTTGTTGAGGAAGCGTCCAAGCGGCTTGACGATGTCGATCATGTGGTCGGAAACGTCGCCTCCGGAATCGGGGCCGATGGTCTTCATCAGGACGTCGCGGATGTCGCGGACCGCCCCGATGTGCATCTGGAAAACCCAGCCGGAGTTGGCGTCCATTTCCGCAATCTTCACACTCAGGTATGACATGTAGTCGTTGATCTCTGCGCGCGTGAGGGATTCGCCCGCGAGCGCCTTCCTGAAAGCGCGTTCGGCATCGGCGCGCGAGGCGTCCCCGGACAGCGGATACTCGATGCCGTGGTCGCTGGCGGCGCAGCCTCTTTCCGCAAAGTAATCGTGGGATTTCTGAAGGACATCCACAAGTTCATCCACAGAGGAGATCGTCGTGGAAAAACGAGTCTCGAGACGCTGAATATAGGATTTCCAGGCGGGGGAGAAAATGTTGACAGCCTTGTCCGGACGCCATGTCGGACGGATCAGACGGCGGCCGGCGGCGGCATTCGCAACATCATGGGCTTCAAGAAGATCGGCTGGATCGTCCGTGGAGCACATCACTTCCACGTTCATGGATTTCAAGAGTCCCTGCGGACGCTTGGAATCGGTGGCAAGCGTTTCGTTGATCCGGGTCCAGAGACTTTCAGCGGTATCCGGATTGATCCGGGCGTCCGTAAGGCCCAGACCGCGGCGGAGGTCCAGATGAATCCACTCATACACGGGATTTCCGGCCAGTTCCGGGAAGATCTGCGCCAGTTTGAGCCATTTTTCCTTCGGATCGGCCTTTCCGGTGATGAACTCTTCGGGAACGCCGCGTTTCCGCATCATTTCCCAGACATAGTGATCTGTGGCGGCACAGACCTGCCAGGCATTGGAATAGTTCTTATTCGCCGCGATTTCGGCCACGTCGGCATGATTGTGGGCGTCCACGACGGGCAGCGATTTGACTTCCTCATACAGCGCAAGCGCCGTATCGTTTCCCAGCAGATAGCGGTCATCCAGAAATGCCATTTTTCCATCCTTTTATTCTGAAACGGTTTTCTCAAAGATCAACTGGATAATATAACCGCGGAGAATGGATAAATCCAGAGTTTTTATGGAAAAGCCCGGAAAAAAGACTGTTTTGTCATTGAAACTTGTGTAAAATTGACATCAAGATGTCTGAAATTTTCCGGAGAAAAAGCCGGAAGAAAGGTGATTTTCACTTCCCGCCGGCGAGAATAACCAGACTGCCGCTCACAATCAGGGCCGTCCCGATCAACACATGAATGGAAACGGTCTCATGGAGGAAGACAAACCCGAGAACCACCGCGATGGCGACGCTTAATTTGTCCACGGGAGCGATTTTGGAAACATCCCCGAGCTGGAGGGCCTTGAAGTAAAAAAGCCAGGAAAGGCCGGTGGCGATCCCGGAAAGGACCAGAAACATCAGGTTGCGCCGGGAAAGCTCCTTCATCTGGGAAAGGCCTCCGGTGACCATTACGACGCCCCATGTGATGACCAGAATCACGGCGGTCCGAATCGCTGTGGCAAGGTTGGAATTGATGCCGGAGACTCCGCATTTGGCGAGGATTGCGGTCAAAGCGGCAAAAAAGGCCGACAGTACGGCATAATATTTCCACATGTCTGTTCTCCCGTTCGAAAAATCCACGAAACAATGCCTGATTATTCATCAAAAGATACCCCTCGGCATCTTTTTTTCAATAGAAAAAACAGAGATTGTTTTCCGCCGCCTGTTTCCGGTTTCCGATTTTGAGTGTTGCCGAACCCGGCGAAAAAAAAATCAATTTTTTTTATTTTTCGATTTGCAATTTTGAAAATACTCCGTATAATTCGCTTCTGGAAGATCAATCTTCCCGGAACCCTTAACCAAGGAGAAGCAGTCATGGTATTGATTTGTCCGTATTGTGACATCGAAATTAGTGAGAAGCTGGTGGAAGCCGAGGATGGCTGCTGTCCCGAGTGCGG
>CAYWZD010000183.1:0-7807 GCA_964462755.1 uncultured Victivallales bacterium
GGGATGTGCCGATCTACGGGACCACGCACGCGGATTCCCTGCCGGTCGACATCCCATGCACGGAACCGATGGCCGACGACCGGATTGAAAACGACTACGAAACGGAGACCGGTCTTCAGATCGTGGAATGTTTCCGGAAACGGCATCTTTCCCCTGCCGAAGTCCAGCTGGTTCTGGTGGGCGGACACGGTCCGTTCGCATGGGGAACCGACGCCGCAAAAGCGGTCTGCAACGCTGAAATTCTGGAGGAACTCTGCCGGATGGCCTATCTGACCGAACAACTGCGTCCGGACGCGGCTCGCCTGAAAAAAGCTTTGATCGACAAACACTACAGCCGGAAACATGGAGCAAATGCCTATTATGGACAACATTGATCTTTCATCGCTCGAAATCTGGTTCATCACGGGAAGCCAGCACCTTTATGGACAGGAAACCCTCCGCATGGTCGCGGAAAATTCGGGAAAAATCGTCGAAGGGCTGAACGCGTCCGGAAGAATTGCCTCGCGCGTAATCTGGAAACCGGTTGTCACGCGAAGCGCGGAAATTACGGAAGTTCTGCGCGAAGCCTCCGCGTCGGAACGCTGCATCGGAGTCATTGCCTGGATGCACACCTTCAGTCCGGCGAAGATGTGGATCAACGGTCTGAAACTCCTGAACAAGCCCTTGCTCCATCTCCACACGCAGTTCAATTCCGACCTGCCGTGGGGAGAGATCGATATGGATTTCATGAACTTGAACCAATCGGCCCACGGCGACCGCGAATTCGGACATATCTGCACGAAAATGAACATCCGGCGAAAGATCGTGGCCGGACATTGGACGGATGAGGCCCTTCAGGAACGGATCGGCGTCTGGGGCCGGGTTGCCGCCGCCGTCTACGACTCGCAGACGCTGAGAGTCGCCCGCTTCGGCGACAACATGCGCGATGTGGCCGTCACGGAAGGCGACAAGGTTTCCGCCCAGATTCAGTTCGGCTACGAGGTCGAAGGCTATGGAGTCGGCGATCTGGCCGAAGTGATCGGGTCTGTCGGCGAAAAGGAAATCGACGCTCTTCTGGATGAATACCACGCACTGTATGTGATAAGAGGAGAGATGAATTCCATCCGCGAGGCGGCCCGGCTGGAAATCGGAATCCGCCGTTTCCTCGACGCCGGAAAATTCAAGGCGTTCACCACCACCTTCGAAGATTTGCACGGTCTCAGCCAGCTTCCCGGACTCGCCGCCCAGCGTCTGATGGCGGACGGCTACGGTTTCGGGGCGGAAGGCGACTGGAAAACCGCCGCGCTTCTGCGGAGTCTGAAAGTGATGTCCGCCGAACTCCCGGGTGGGACCAGCTTCATGGAAGACTATACCTACCATCTGGAAAAAGGACGCGAACGGGTCCTCGGCGCGCACATGCTGGAAGTCTGTCCGAGCCTTGCCGCGGGGAAGCCGTCGCTGGAAGTTCATCCGCTCGGAATCGGAGGAAAAGCCGATCCGCCCCGGCTGGTTTTCGATTCGACGGAAGGTCCGGCGCTGAACGCAAGCCTGATCGACCTCGGGGACCGTTTCCGTCTGATCGTGAACGAAGTCGACGCGGTCCGGCCGGACGCCGCCCTTCCGAAACTGCCCGTGGCAAGAGTGGTCTGGATTCCGCGTCCGGACCTCCGGACTTCCGCCGAACAGTGGATCGCCGCGGGCGGGGCGCACCACACCGTCTACAGCCGGACGCTCACGCCAGAATATCTGGCGGATTACGCAAAAATGACCGACATTGAATTCAACCTTATCAACGGAAAAGGATTCTGAATATGAAAATTGCATTCATCGGAGCCGGAAGCCTGACTTTCACCCGCACACTGGTCCGCGACCTTCTCGTCGTCCCGGAATTCGCCGATGCGGAAATCGCTCTGCACGACATCAATGCAACGTATCTGGATATGATCGACCAGGTGCTCCGCAAGGATGTGAAATCCGCAAAACTCCCGACGGAGATCACCCGCACGGCTGACCGCAGAAAAGCCTTGAAAGATGCGGATTACATCATCTGCTGCGTTCGGATCGGAGGACTTGAAGCCTTCAAAACCGACATTGAAATACCCCTCAAATACGGCGTCGACCAGTGTGTCGGCGACACCCTGTGCGCGGGCGGAATCATGTATGCCCAGCGCACCATCCCCGCATTGCTTGAATTCTGCCGGGACATCCGGGAAGTCTCGACGCCGGGCGCGCTCCTGCTGAACTATTCCAACCCGAACGCGATGAACACCTGGGCCTGCAATAAATACGGCGGAGTCCGTACGCTCGGACTCTGTCACGGGGTTCAGGGCGGAGGCGAACGCATCGCGGAAGCCCTCGGCGTCACGGTGAAAGACCTCGACTACATCTGCGCCGGCATCAACCACCAGACCTGGTACATCAGCATCAAAAACAAAGGAGTGCCCGTGTCGGGCGAGGAGCTTCTGAAAGCCTTCGAAAAACATCCCGTCATCCGCAAGCAGGAGAAAGTCCGGATCGACATGCTGAAACGGTTCGACTACTTCACGACCGAGTCCAACGGACACGTCTCCGAGTATGTGCCGTGGTATCGCAAGCGTCCGATGGAAATCAAGGAGTGGATCGACCTCGACATCTGGATTCTCGGCGAGACGGGCGGCTATCTGAGAAGCTGCACCGAAAGAAGAAACTGTTTTGAAGTGGACTTCCCGAAGATGATGAAGACGCCCTCTCCCGCCATCGGGGCGGAAAACCGTTCCCATGAACACGGCTCCTACATCATCGAGGGTCTCGAAACGGGCCGGGTCTACCGGGGTCACTTCAACGTGCCGAACAAAGGATACATCACAAATCTGCCCGAAAACTGCATTGTGGAAGTCCCCGGCTATATCGACCGCAACGGGATCAACATTCCGGTCGTGGGCGACCTGCCGCTTGCCTGTGCGGCGACTTGTTCCGCCAGCGTGCGCGTTCAGGAAATGGCGATGGAGGCGGCGGTCCACGGCGATCCGCTCCTGCTG
Organism: uncultured Victivallales bacterium; assembly: GCA_964462755.1. GTDB lineage: Bacteria > Verrucomicrobiota > Lentisphaeria > Victivallales > UBA1829 > SIG94. The sequence goes on from CAYWZD010000183.1 coordinate 2,997, forward strand.
AAACAGGCGATGCTTCATGACCCGCTGACCGGAGCGGTCCTCAATCCGCCTGAAATCTGGCAGCTGGCCGACGAAATGCTCGCGGCCCAGAAACAGTGGCTCCCTCAATACGCGCATTATATGAAAACAGCGGAGCGGAACCTGAAAAAGAATTACATCCGGCCGCGCGGACCGGCGACAGATCCGTCCACCCGGCTTCCCCTCGCAAAGCCCGGAAAGAAGAAAAAAGCCTGACCGGAGTCAAAGCCCTTCGTTCATGCGGCGGAAGAACTCGTGCATGTATTCCACCCGCTCGGCGGCGTGGCGGCGTCCGCTTTCCGTGCACATGCGCCCCGGCACATGGCGGAGCTTGACCAGATATTCGCGGTAGGCGGAATCTTCCGGGCTGTAGGATTCCGAGTGAAGCGCGGCTTCCTCGGTATTGTGGAGCTTGGCGCCGATCCGTCCGGCGAAGTGAAAGGCACGTCCAACGCCGATCGCGCCGATGGAATCCAGCTTGTCGGCATCATAAACGATCTTGTCCACCAGAGTAACGGGGGCATCCTTCCCTCGGTAGCGATGACGTCCGACCGCTCGGGAAACAGCGATCACCATTTCCGGATCGGAGCATCCCAGCGAATGGAGGAGGCCGGGAACTTTTTCAGCGCCGAGCCGTGCATGGCAGAGCTTCCCCTCGGACTTGAGTTCCTCGGGCCGGGCGACATCATGAAGGAGAGCCGCAAGAACCACCGCGTTCTTTTCGAACTCGGTATGCGGTTCCTCCCCGAGAAGAAGTTCGGCATTATGAAGCACCCGCAGCGTATGTTCGAAGTCATGACACCCGGGAGCGTTGTCCAGAAGTTCACGGACCCGCTCCCTTACGGCGGCGATGAGCTGTTCCATATTCATCAGCGGTCGTGCGTTTCCAGACTCTTGGGAAGTTCCCTCTGGATGTAATGGCGATCCTTCGTGATGACGGTAAGCCAGGCGTCGGGTCCGTATTCGGGTCCGAGGTCGGTCACGAGGTAATGCTTTTCATCCTCCTTGCGGTCGTATCCGATGATGGTGCCGGGAGGAATCATGTTGTGCTTGTCGATGATCGCATTGCGGATGCGGCAATGCTCGCCGATATCGACATCGTTCAGAAGGATGGAGTTGTGAACCGTCGCATAGCTGTGAACGAAAACGGAGTTGAAGAGGATCGAGTTGGTGACGGTGCTGCCGGAAACGATGCAGCCGTCGCACACGATCGAGTTGATGGCTTTTCCGATCCGCGGCAGGCCGTGGATATCGACTTCCTCGTTATGGACGAATTTCGCCGGAGGAAGACTGAAATGGTAGTTGTAGATCGGCCATTCGGGATTGTATAGGTCCAGATGGGGCGTGGTGGTGCGGAGATCCATGTTGGCCTCGAAAAATGCCTTGAGAGTCCCGACGTCGCGCCAGTAGGGCTTCTCCTGAACCTTCTGTCCGGGAATCTTGTTGAGATAGAAGTTATAGGCGAAAAGCCGTTTGGTTTCGACAAGGGAGGGAATGATGTCCTTTCCGAAGTCGTGGGAACTCTCCGCGTCGGCATGGTCTTTATTGAGAAGGTCGAGAATATCCGTAGCGCCGAAGATATAGTTGCCCATGGAAGCCAGCGCCATTTTCTTGTCGTTGGGAAGGGGGGTGGGGTTTTCAGGCTTTTCCTGAAACCCGACGATTCTCCAGTTTTCATCCACTTCGATGATGCCGAACTGAGAGGCTTCCTCGATGGGAACCGGAATGGCGGCAACCGTGGCAATGGCATCGTGGTTCAGATGGAATTCCACCATCTGGCTGATGTCCATGCGGTAGATATGGTCGCCGCCGAAAACCGCGACGAGATCGGGACTGAAGTCTTCGATCAGGTGCGCGTTCTGATAGATGGCATCGGCGGTTCCCATGTACCAGCTCTTGTCGGCGGTCTGCATCTGCGCGGGGACGGGAACGATGAACCGGCCCCTGCGCTGGGTGCTGGAGATATTCCAGCCGTTGATGATGTGTTCCATCAGGCTCTGCGACTTGAACTGAGTCAACACGAAGATGCTGTCGATTCCGCTGTTGACAAAATTACTGAGTACAAAGTCGATGATACGGTATTTTCCTCCGAAAGGGACCGCCGGTTTCGCTCTCTGGTCCGTCAGGGGGGCAAGCCTTTTGCCTTCCCCTCCGGCAAGAATCATGGCAAGTACAGATGTTCTCATACTGAGCCCTCCTTAGATGTTGCAATCTCCCGCAATTACGATAGCACACAAATTCAAAGAGGCAACTTGAAAAAAGGAAAATCTTGCGGATTTTTAACAGGAATGTAAAAAAAATCGTAATCCATGAAAAAAAGAGGCTTTCCGACACTTCCCGGAGGCATCCACCACATCACAAAGAAGATTTGTTCCGCCTTTTCTTGAAAAAGAGATGTTCCTACATTATATTATGCACTCTTCATAATGCAGAGGATTGCATGGGTCAATATATATTCATTTATATTGATTTTTTTATTTTATTAAATATCCGAAAAGAAAAAAGAGGAGAGAACGCATGCCTTCCAATGAATGGCTACTGATTACAGTAGGGGCGATTCTGGTCAACAACATTGTATTGTCCAGAATTCTGGGGATATGTCCGTTCCTGGGCGTATCGAAGAAAATCAAGACGGCGCTCGGGATGGGGGGAGCGGTGATATTTGTCATGGGAATCGCGTCCTTTGCGACAGCCGTTCTCAACAAATGGCTGCTTTCCGTGAAACTGAATTTCAGCATCGGATCGTTCACCGTAAAAGACTTGGACATGGCGTTCACACGCATTCTGGTCTTCATCGTGGTGATCGCCGCCCTTGTCCAGATTGTTGAAATCCTACTGCAGAAGTTCAGTCCGGCACTCTACGGCGCCCTGGGAATCTACCTGCCGCTGATCACGACAAACTGCGCGGTGCTGGGCGCGCCTCAGCTGAACGCGGATTCGGGACGCGACATTCTGGCCTCGACGGTGTACGGAATCTGTTCCGGCGTCGGGTTCGGACTGGCATTGATCCTCTTTTCAAGCCTTCGCGAAAGACTGGAGCTCTCGCGGATTCCGAAAGCGTTTCAGGGAATGGCGATCGCCCTGATCACCGCCGGAATACTGGCTCTTGCCTTCATGGGTTTCTCCGGACTGGTCAAATAAACAACAGGAGAATTCAACAATGATGAATATACTGATAGCCACCCTGGCGCTGGCCCTCCTTGGACTGGTTCTTGGAATAATGATCGGGTATGCCGCGAAAAAATTCGCGGTGCCCGTGGACCCCAGAGTGGAAGAGATCACCGGACTGCTGCCCGGCGCAAACTGCGGCGGATGCGGCTATGCCGGCTGTGCCGATTTTGCAAAAGCAATCGTCGAAACCGGAGCCAGTCCGACCCTGTGCGCGGCCTGTTCCGAAGAGGCGCTGGCCCAAGTGGCGAAAGCCGCCGGTCTGGAAGTGGGAACCCGTGAGAAAAAAGTCGCGGTGGTTTATTGCTCCGGCGACAACGATCACGCCGTGCATATCGCACAATACAACGGACTGAACGACTGCCGCGCGGCGGCCGTACTGGCCGGAGGCGGAAAAGGATGCCGGTTCGGGTGCATCGGACTCGGGTCCTGCGCGAGAAGCTGCCCGTTCGGAAGCATCGAGGTCCGGAACGGTCTGGCGATTGTTCATCCGGACCTTTGCCGCGGATGCGGCATCTGCGTTGACATCTGCCCCCGGAAACTGATCCGTCTGGTCCCGGCCAACTCCGGGGCGCACATCTACTGCAATTCCCTGGACAAGCCCGTCATCAAGAGGAAGTTCTGTTCTGCCACATGCATCGCGTGCCGCAAATGCGTGAAAAACTCGCCCGAACATTTCAACGCGCAGGGTTTCCTCGTGCGTGCGGTCGACGAACCCGGAATCACGGCGGAAATGGTGGAAGTCATCGGATGTCCGACGGGCGCCCTGCAGACCGTCGAAATGCATGTGTCCGGTAAAAAAGAAAAGAAAGGGGCGGCGGCATGAGTATCAGCCCGAAACAGTTTGAAGGAGGAATCCATCCCGCGGATGGAAAGGCCCTGTCCAGCGCGGGAGAAATCCGCAAGGCTCCTCTTCTGGAAAAATATAACCTGGTGGTGCAGCAGAACATCGGCGCGCCTCCGAAAGTGATCGTGAAAAAAGGCGATGTCGTGAAAAAAGGTCAGCTTGTGGCCGAACCGGGCGGGTTCGTCTCGGTGCCGCTCCATTCGCCGACCAGCGGAACAGTGGGAGAAGTTCTGGACATCCCCGGTGCGAACGGCGCGGCCGTCAGCGCCATTGAAATCATCTCCGACGGCAAGGATGAATGGTGCGACCCCATGCCCCCGTACGCCGACTGGAAAAACGTGGACCGCGAACTTCTCGGCGCACGGATCAAGGACGCGGGGATCGTCGGAATGGGCGGGGCCTCGTTCCCGACCCACGTGAAACTTTCGCCCCCGCCCGAAAAGACGATCGACACCCTGATCGTCAACGGCGCGGAATGCGAACCCTACCTGACCGCGGACGACCATCTGATGCGGGAGTTCCCGGAAAAAGTCATGGCCGGTGCCTCCATCACGGCCAAGATCCTGAAGATTTCCCGGATTCTGATCGGCGTCGAGGAAAACAAGCCCGAGGCGATCGAAGCCCTGAGAAAATACGCGGACAGGAACACGGAAGTCGTGCCGCTCCATGTGCGCTATCCGCAAGGCGGGGAAAAACAGCTGATCTATGCCCTGACCGGAAGGAAAGTGGTGGCGGGCGGCCTTCCCATGGACGTCGGCTGCGTGGTGCAGAACGTCGG
>CAYWZD010000184.1:0-7785 GCA_964462755.1 uncultured Victivallales bacterium
CGAAAAATACGAGTTCGATGTATTCGAGGACGGTATCCGGCGTCCCAATTCGGCAGACTACTCATGCAGCGTGAAACTGCTGTCCGGACGTCAGGAACTGATCGGCATTCTGGGCGACAAAGGGAATTCCATCGGCGGATTCAATGAACATCCCTTGTTCTCTCAACAGCTTTTTCCGGTTGCTTTCCACGGCAGCAACAGCCCCGATTTCCGGAATTCTTTTCAGTCGCTCCGCGCTCTCATCGTATGCAATGCCGACTTCGAGCGCTTTACCTCGGCTCAGTTTGCCGCAATCGAAGAGTATGTCGCCAACGGCGGCACTCTGATTTTTGCCGATCCGGAGGGGGCTCTGGCGGCGACAGGGACTCCCCTGAATGCTCTGCTTCCGGTTCAGCCGCTTCGGGTTCGCCCGGTCACTTCGCTGGAGGGACTCGGGACGCTTTTTCCCGGACTCCGCATCAACGGTCTCCGCGGAAAGGAGATTCTGTTTCTGGACTCGACCGAAGCCGGAAAACCGGGGGTGACGTTTGCCCGGCATGAGGGGTTCCCTCTGTATCGTGAAATGAACTATGGGCTCGGCGTGGTCAAGTTTCTTGCCTTTTCTCCGGACAGTTCGAATCTTCCGGATAACCGGGTCTTGTCGGAACGTCTTCTCTCCCTGATTTGCATGAGCAACGGAGCGGTGCCCGTTTATTCCGCTTTCAATGAACCGCTCGACAAGCTGACCGGCTTTTCCGTTCCGCGCGTCTCGACGGTCCGGAATCTGATTTTCGTGTATTTGGTTATTTTGGTGTTGGTAGTGCTGGCGGGCATCCGTCTGAGACGTCCCGGAACGGCGTGGTTCATCAGCACGCTGGTCGCGGTCGTGACTACCTGCCTGATCCTGTATTACGTCCGGCTCTCCCTCGGCGGGCGCGGTTCGCTTGCGGCAACCGTGCGGATTGAAAACCGTATGAGTCCCGGAACCTCGGATTCCTTTGTTTCCCTCTATGCGTCGAAGGCATTGAAGACCGGGGTCCAGTCCGAAAATCCCCGGGATATTTTCTCCGCCATCCCGCGCAGAAATTTCATCGCCTTCGATCAGGGAGATGGCAAAAACAGCGGTTTTGCCGTTTCTTCTCCGCTGGACCTCCGGGTCCTTCCGACGGGCGCCATGTCCATCCATGAAATGAATATTGCAGCCCGGTCGTCGCGTCAGTTCATGAAATCCGATTCCTCCGATGTCCTTTCGGCGGGAATCCCGCGCAACTTTGTCTATCCGCGTCTTATGATCCGGCAGAACGGACTTGAACTGCTGCCGTGGACTGCTCCGGAAGGGCTGGAGATCGAATCGGCATTCATTCTTTTCCCGGGCGGCTCCCGGCTTCTGGATGTTTCTTCGTCCGGAGTTTGCACGATGGCCACCTCGGCGGGCGTGATGACGGACCCGCTTCTGGAGAGCATCCGGAACGCCATGGAGAAATCATTCCCGAGGAATTGTCCGGCGCTGGCTCTTGTTTCGCCGTCGGGCAAAAGCGGGCTGGTTCTGGAAAAAACATTTGCCATGCAGGGGAAACGCCTGACTCTGGTTCCAGTGCAGGTTGTTTGTCCTGAACCGAAGATCACCCTGCCGAATGAAATGCTGGTGCTGACTCCGGCCGATGCGACTTCCCGCATGATTCTCGATGGAAACAAACTGAAGAAGAGTTTTACGATGCAGACGGATTTCGGGGTTTCCATTGCGTTCGCCCTGCCGTCGCTTTTCTCCGGATTCCGTTCGCAGTCCGCCGTGCTGAAGGTTGTTTCCACCAATGCGGAAAACGTCCGGGTGACTCCGAAGTTCAAATTGCCCGGAGGCGGCACGATGGTCGGGAAGAGTCTGGGCGGAGGCCGCTATCTGTTTTCGGGCGACCGGATTTCCGAACTTGTAGATCCGTCGACCAATATGGGAATATTGATGCTGGACAGCGTTCAGACGAAACCGCAGACCAAGGCGTCTCCTGATTTTACACTCCAGACGTGGTCCATCCTTGAGCTGGAACTTTCCCTCAAGGGGACTCTGCCCGAAAACGCGGAATGGATGGCGAACTAAAAAAAATTATTTCAATAGGGGAGAATGAATAACATGATCAGAACGGAAAAACTTACCAAAAGATTCGGAACGGACCGGGGAGTCTTCGAAATCGATCTGGATGTTCCGAAAGGGTGCATATACGGTTTCGTCGGACACAACGGAGCGGGGAAGACCACCGCCATCAAGATTCTCTGCGGACTGCTCCGTCCGGATTCCGGGAAGGCCTTCATCGGCGAATATGAGGTGACCCCGAAAAATATTCCTCTGATCAAGAAGGCTGTCGGATACATGCCCGACATTACCGGCATCTATGACCAGATGAGCGTCTGGGAATTTCTCGACTTTTACGGAGCCGCTTTCAAGATTCCTCCGAAGAAAAGAAAAGAACGGATCGAAAACGTCCTCGAACTGACCAATGCGGCCAACATGATCGACTATCAGGTTTCCTCGCTTTCCCGCGGCATGCGCCAGAAAGTCGGACTTGCCAAAACCCTGATTCATGATCCGGATGTGCTGATCCTGGACGAACCCGCCGGAGGTCTCGACCCCAATGCCCGGATCGAAATGCGCCGCACCATCGCCGGTCTGAAGGGACTGGGCAAAACCATCCTTCTCTCCAGCCACATCCTCCCCGAACTGGCCTCGGTCTGCGACCGGGTGGGAATCATCAACAAAGGACATCTTCTGGCACAGGGAACCGTGAAGGAGATCGGCGAGCGGCTTCAGGAAAATCTGACCATCCTCGTGACGGTGGATTCCGATATCAACCGTGCGCTGGAAGTCATCTCCGGCCTTGAACACGTCCAGGACGCCGCCATCGCGGACGTCAACCACATCACGCTCTCCTACACCGGCAGCCGCGAGCTGGCCGGCAGGCTTCTGGATTCGATTCTTGCCGCGGGGGTCAAGGTCCGCTGGTTTGCGGAAAATGAAGCCAATCTGGAAAATGTCTTTATCAACATCACCTCTGCCTCGGGCGGAAAGGCGGAGTGACATGCGGAACGGAAACCCCATTTTTTCCCGGGAATTTCTGAGCGCTTCCCGCGCGTGGCGGACCCGTCTGATCATTGCGGCCTACCTCATGATCCTCGGGGCGCTTCTGATTATTCTCTGGCCGACGGGCGGCGTTCAGTCGGTGGTGACGGAGGGCGCACAGAAAATCTTCTCCATGTTCTTTTCCGTAAATCTGGCGCTTCTTCTCCTGATGATCCCCGCCTTTTCGGCGGCGGCAATTACGCTGGAACGCGAGCGCGGCACCTATCCGGCGCTTTTTTCCACGCTCCTGACTCCGTTCGACATCATGTCCGGAAAACTGGCGTCCGCGGTTCTGATGATCCTGATCATGGTCATCCTCTCGATGCCGATCGCGGCCATCTGCGCGCTGGCGGGAGGAGTGGATGTCGCCTTCATCGCCAAGATCATGCTTCTGCTGGCGGCGACCGCCGTCTCCTACGGCCTCATCGGACTGGCATGCAGTTCCATCTGCGCCCGGACGGGCAACGCCATCCTCCTGAATTATGTGCTGGTCCTGATCCTGACAGGGGCCACCTGGCTGCCTTCCGCGCTTCTCTCCAATCTCCTGCCGGACCTCAATCCCGTCTTCCAGATCATCCGCAGCATCAGCCCGTTCGACGCGATCCTCTATCTGCTTTATCCGGATTCCTACAAGCTGACCACGCTGGTGGAACTTTCCTCCGTGGCGACGCCCTATGTCGTTTTCATGATCGCCTCCTGCCTGATTTCCGGAATTGCCCTCCTCATTTTTTATACGCATGTGCTGCGTCCGGAAATCAAGTCCGGCAAACTCAAGGGCGAAACCTACACCGATTCCCGGAAGGCGATCAAACGCAAACTCACCTTCCCGTTCTACCTTCTGGACCCGCTCCTCCGCAAGAAGCCGATCGGACGTTTCAGCAACCCCGTTTTCGTGGCGGAGATGCGGAGCAAACTGTTCTCCAATCCGAATTTCGTCATCCGCACGGTCAGTGTGATTTTCATCCTGAGTCTGGTGCTGTTGACCCTGCTTTCCATCCAGCTCGGAGATGAAATCCGCGCAAGCAGCGTCCGCATGGTCGCCATCATTTTCCAGATCGGCATTGTGGCTCTTCTGGCTCCAGGCGTCAGCAGCGGGCTGATCACCGACGAAATTACCGCCGGAACCTTCATCGCGCTGCGGATGACCCCGGTTTCTCCGTTCACCATCATTTTCGGAAAACTCAAGGCCACGTTCTTTTACGCGCTCATCTTCCTGATCAGCAGTATCTTCATCCTTCTGGCGATGGCCTACCTCGAACCGACGACCTCCTTTCCGGACAAATCGGTCATCGATCCGTCGTTCTTTCCCGATCTGTGGAAAAAAATCACCACGGAACCGGACTGGTTTTCCAACTTCTGCTATACATACCGCACACTGGGCGCATGGGTTGTCATTCTGCTTCTTACCACCATGACCTTCCTCAGCGCGGGCCTGCTGGCTTCCTCGTTCGCCCGTTCGACCCCGGAGGCGACCGCGATTGCATACGGAATCACGGGGATCATCTGCATCGTTACGCTGCTGCCGATCCCGCTCGAGGATAAATTCTCGCACGGACTCTCCCATTTCCTGCTGGCCTTCAATCCGATTGTCGCCGCCATGCAGGTCACCAGCGATTCCTTCAAGAACTATCCCGGCTTGTGGATTCAGAATATTTTCACCCTTCTGGGGCTGAACCTGTTCTTCCTTGCCGTTTCGGTCGCAAGAGTCTGCCGACTTTTCCGGAAACAAACCTGATATTGCAATAATTCGATGGATGAAAGGGAAATATGAACTCACTTTTATGTGCCGCCGCGATTTTCTTCCCCCTGATTATGGACTGCTGGGAGAAAGGTCCGCTGACTTCGGACCGTTTTGCCCTTCCGTCTGCTCCCGTGTTTGCCGACCTTGCCGTTGTGAAGGAACAGGCTTCGATCTATCCTTGTCTTCCGAATCCCGCCCAGCGTTCCGTTCTGGCCCGGGAACTGGCGCTTTCCAACAATCCCGAAGCGCTTCCGATCCTCGAAAAAATGGCCGCGAATGAAAAGAGCTTCTTCTGTCTGGATGATATTTTCACCGCCATTCTGACATTGGTTGAAAACGGGTATGGAAAGCCTCCCGCCCTGAATGTGCTGAAAGAATATTTTACAGTGCAAAGTCCCATGACGCGTTCGACGGCCATGCTCCTGTATCTGAAATTCACACCTTCTTCCGATCCGTCTGCGATGATGGGGGCTTTTGCGAATGAAAGCTCTCCGTTTGCGGCGGAACGCGTCTACGAGGCACTCCGTCCGCTTGCCGGGAAAATTCCGGATGACAATCTGGAGTCTCTCTTCGGTTCTACGGTTCTTTCGCTCAAAGCGGCCGGAGCCGGACTGGCCTCCCTGAAAAGCACGCCAAAGGCGCTGGATGTGGCGGCGAAAGCGGCGAAGGATTTCAACCCGCTGGTCCGTCTTCAGGTTGCCCGGGGTCTGGCTGAAAATCCGTCCGCCCCGGAAAAACTCCTCGCGGAGCTTGCCAAAGACGCGGACCCGGCTGTCCGTCTGGCCGCCGCCGGCATGAAAAACATTACTCCCGGGAAGGAAGCCGTTCTCTGTTCGCTGGCTTCCGACAAAAGCGCCTCTGTGAGGGAAGCGGTTGCCGCCTCACTCGGAACATCGAACACTCCTTCTTCCATTACCGTGCTGATCGGCCTGATCGGCGATCCGGACATTGTGGTCCGGCGCGCGGCGTCCGATGCGCTGGTGAAGCTCAATCCCGGAAAAGTCTGGCGGGATCGTCTGATTGCCGCTGGCGCCAAGCCGGACGCCCGGCGGGAAATCATCTCGTTTTTCGCCCGGCTCGACGACCGCAATTATGCTCCCGACATCCGGCGTTTCCTGAAAGAAGCCGACAATGACCTTCTGATCATAGACGCCGTCAATGCGCTGGGAATCATGCAGGACCGTGAAGCCGGTCCGCAGGTCGCTTCGTTTGCCGGTTCTCCGAACCCGAATGTGCGCGGTGCGGTTGCAAAAGCGCTTGGCACAATCCGGAATCCGGAAACCTATGCGGCTCTGAAAAAACTGTATCGCGACAAGGATATGACGGTTGCCGTCAATGCCGTCTATTCCATGTATCAGCTCCGTGACAACACTTTCCGCGGGGATTTCCTCCATGCGCTCGGCTCCCGGTCGATGGAACAGGAATCGCTTCGCATCATCGCGGTCCGCGCCGTTTCAGACCTTGGTTACATGGATGCGCGGGTCCTTTCTCAGCTGAACACCCTGATTACGAAGGCCTGCATCACGGCTCCGATGTCTCCGCTCATGCCCGACTCCATGAATGTCCGCCTTTCCGGAATGATCGCCCTGCTGAACGCCGGGATGAAAGGCAATGCCGAGGCCATGCGGATGTATGAGGACGCCCGCCGTTTCTATGCCGAGTCGTCCGGAAAAGAGGCCAATGAATTCACCACCGAGGACGTAATGGAATTTCTGGCGCAGATCGAAGCCTTCCGCAAGCATGAAAAGATCGTTCCGCGCGAGCTCAAGACCGTTCTCCCGAATTTCACGATCCACAAGATCGGAACGCGCTGAACAGCGCTGGATGGGGAACTTTTCCTCCGGACTGGAAAAACCTGCGGATCGGAAGTATAGTAGAAAAACTTCCGGCAATGGTCTCCGGACAAACTCAACTCCAAAGGCAGGGAATGATTCATGAGCATTTTCCAGAATTTTCCGCACGTCCTCCACGGAGGAGACTACAACCCGGATCAATGGCTGGATTATCCTGACGTCATCGACCGGGATTTCGTTCTGATGGACAAGGCGCACTGCAACACCTTCTCTGTTGGGATTTTTTCATGGTCGCAGTATGAGCCGGAAGAAGGCAAATTCAATTTTGCATGGATGGACGACCTTTTCGAGCGTTGTGCGAAGCACGGGAAAAAACTTCTGCTGGCGACTCCTTCGGGTGCGCGTCCGGCGTGGCTTGGAACCCGCTATCCCGAAACCTGTCGTGTCCTGCCCGACGGTCGGCGTGCGGAATGGAAGGAGCGTCACAATCACTGCTGGACTTCGCCTGTCATGCGGGAGAAACTGTCCATTATTATCGGCAAACTGGCGGAACGGTATGCCGGGCATCCGGCGCTTGCGGGCTGGCATGTCAGCAACGAATACAGCGGAGAATGCCGTTGTCCGCTCTGCCTAAAAAAATTTCAGGAGTTCCTGAAGGAACGCTATTTCTCGCTCGAGAATCTGAACCGCGCCTATTGGTCCGGCTTCTGGTCGCACGGTTTTTCCGACTGGGATCAGATCAGCCTGAATGATGGCGCTCTGGACCTGATCCATGTGGACTGGCTCCGCTTCAACACCCGTCAGATTTGCGACTTCATGGCGTTTGAGATCGGAGAGGTCCGGAAGAAGTCCGACGCTCCCGTCACCACCAACATGATGGGCTGGTTTCCCGGCGTGGATTACTGGCGGCTCGCCGGGCTTTGCGACTTCATCGCCGATGATTGTTATCCGACCTGGTACAACGGTGAAACCGAACATACCGCCGCCCGCTTTGCCGCTCTTCACGACATGCACTACACCATGGAAGACAAACCGTTCGTCATGATGGAATCCTGTCCGGGCATCCCCAACTACAAACCTTACTGCAAGATACGCCGTCCGAATGAATTCCAGCGCGAGATGCTGCTGGCGCTCGGGCACGGCGCGGACGGCACGATGTATTT
>CAYWZD010000185.1:0-7766 GCA_964462755.1 uncultured Victivallales bacterium
TCATCCGTTCGAATGATGCTCCCATCCAGATTCTGCGCCGCGGCTGGCCGGGTACCGGCGAAGCGGCGGCGAAGGCATCGCGTCTTCCCGCCGGACACCCGGAAGGGTTCCTGGAGGCGTTTTCCAATATTTACGATGCGTTTGCTGAATCCATCCGCAGCGGAGAACCGGGCGATTATCCCGGCATCGACGACGGGGTGGAGGAAATGCTGTTCCTCGAAGCGATCGTGCGTAATTCGGCCGGCAGCGAAAAGTGGACGCCGATGGGGAAATAGCAGACCATTTCCGCCGTTCTCGTCAGGAAGCGACTTTTCTCCATTGTCCGGGCGTGTTTTGTGCGAGGACGGCGCTTTCGAGGATGGACATGACTTCCAGCGTTTCGCGGGGATCGACTGATGGAACACCCGTATAAAAAAACTCCGTCATGGCATTCACGAAATACTGAAAGTAATCCGTGTCGAGCGGACCGGTCGCAATGCTTTCCTGTCCGCCGAATTGAACCGTGACCTGGAAATTCTGTCCGGGGATGAACTGGATCAAGCCCAGCCGTTCGTCCGGATACCGGACAGTCACAATCCGTGTCGGTCCGGAGGCATTCACCATCAGTTCCGAAGCTCCTGTGCCCAGCAGCATGACCAGCATTTCCGTCATGTGGACTCCGTAAATTTCCAGAGAAAGGCCCGTCCCGATGGAACTGACGAAACGCGGCTTTTTCTCCTTCAGAGCCCGGACTGCGGGTGCAAAACGTAAAGCGGAGGTGCTCATCAGCGGCGTATGATTTTCCTGTGCCAGCGTCATCATCCGGACCGCCGAGGCGAGATCCGGAGCGAACGTCTTGTCGATGTAGACCGGTTTCCCGCTTCGGAGGGGGAGATTCCCAAGCTCCTCGTGCAATTCGGCGTTGTTGGGCGAAAGAACCACGATGCAGTCGCAGTTGTCCACGACTTCTTTCACGGACTTGGCCGGAATCATTCCGGTGTCCGCGCACCATCGTTTCAGATCACGCCGTTCGGGATGAGGGGCGCGTTCCCATGCGTAGGTGAGTTCGAATTCCTCTCCCCTCGGGGATTTCCGGATCATTTCCACGTAATGATTCGAGTGAAATTCGTCGATGAAATTGTCGATGAAGCCGATGGTCTTTTTCATTCCGGGACTTCTTCCTTCCATTGTTGGGCCGGGGCTTTTACGAGACGCGGCAGTGAAATATACGGATGATCTCCGTTTGTATTTTCATTCGGGCCTATTTCAAGGGTGACAAGGACCGGCTGTCCGGCATATTTTCCAAGGGGGACCGTCCATTTCCGGGGACGAAGATCGAACATTTTCTTTCGCGCCTCACGGTCTCCGGTCCATTTCAGGATATCCCTGTGACAAGTGTCATATTTTTTCTGTTCGACACCGTTTACACAAAGACGGTAAACCGTGCCGTCATGCGGATGCGCGAAAATATTCGCACGATCCCGGACGTTCACCTCCAGCGCGGAAGTCCGGTCCGGCACCACGCCGGAAAAGACAACGCAGGAACGTTCACCCGGCGTATACAGAATCTCATTTCCTTCCGTTTCCTTCGGACATGCGTTGAAAGGAATGGGAACTCCGTATGGATATCCGGCCTCGGACAGTTTTATGACACGGGGAGAATCCGGAGGCGCTTTTTGGGATGCTTCCGTAAAACAGACCAGACGAAGCGGCAAAGCAGCCGTGATTTTCCCCAATTTCACTTTTTCTCCGTTCGCATAACAAGCCGCAACTTTCCGATCGGATTCCAGACTTAGCGATGTTCTGGAGGGGCCATTTTTAACGGTGTCGAGTTCAAGATATACGACGTCAGGCGTCTCGAAAAACTTCCGGATAAATACTTTTTCCGGCAATGTTCCGGCTCGGATGGCAGTGTTTTTTGCCTGAGCCGGACGCGGAAAAAGCGGATAATGCGCTTCCGGATTCAGTCCGGAAATCTCTTTTCCATTCTGGAACGGCCAGTTTTCGAGCCAGAGGTTGCTTTTCACGCGGAACGCATTATCGACACGCCCGTAAACGGCGTGTCCGTCCGGGCCGCGCATCTCCTGAAGGGAACCGTCATCGTAATAGGAATAGATTCCATCATTTCCCTGATACAAGCACACGATTTTTTCCGGGTAGTCTCCTTCCGGAAACAGCGGGAACAGATTTTTTTGTGCGAAAAGGACCGATCTCCGGTGGAGGTGTCCGGCAAAAGAATAATCGGTGTCGAGTTCTTCGCTTTTCTTATCCTTGTAATAATCAGCAGAGACGAATCCCATGCCCCCGGCCGCGTCGGATGTCGCCGTCATGGCATGAAGCGTCCAGTCATTGAAACCGCGCAGGGATGTGACCCATTGACGGTATCCGAACAGATAATCGCTGAGAGGTCGCTGATGATGAATCCGGTAAAGCTTGAACGCCTGATTTCCGTAAACGCTCGGATAGTTCAGCGGCCAGGTGACGCCGAATGCGTTTGCGGCCGGGGAGAACTCCGCGGCATTCGCCACCTTCGGTTGTGTTTCCAGCAGAAGACGCATTTGCGCCGTATCTCCTTCGCCTGCGCTGAGGCCATCGACGATTCCATTCCCATGGTCTCCGGTGGTTCCCGCCGTATCCTCGTAATTGGAGTCGGTTCCGGTGAGAGTGTTCCATGTCTTCATCATTTCCGCATGATATTTCCGCCATGCGGGTGACAGCAGATCCCCATATAAAAGCTGTCCTTCCTTCATTCCCTTGAACTGGTCCGGGCCGGAAGCAAAATCGACCGTTCCCAGAAACATTTCCGCATTGAACTTTGTGTCGAAGGCGGTATCCTTGTATTGGAAAATCGAATTTTTCCGAGTCAGGAAAAGTTTGTCGAGATGGTCCCGCACCCAGAACGGCGACCGGAAATTCGCACAGCAGATGTTCACATAAGCCTGAACCCTGAACTCCGATTCATGTGCCCTTGCGACTCCCTCGACATACCCTTTGCGGGGAGTCCAGTCGGGCAGATCGCAGTCCCACTTCGGCGCCCGCGCATTCCAGACTTGAAACATCAGACTCCCGGCGGGGAAAAAAGTTCTCATCAGGGAAAGTTGCTTTTCCGATGGAATCGCGGAGGATGTATCGGAGACGACAGCCACTTTGCGGGTCCATTCCGCACCGTCGCGGATCGCGAGTTCTTTCCGGAAATGAGTCCGATACCACTTCCGGTAAGGCGTCGCCGCCGTTTTCCAGTCTCCGGAGAACACGTTCAGAAACACGGCGGGAGCCGTTACGGAAGTCTTTTTCTCGAAGGGCATCAGCGAATTGTTTTCGAAAATCAGGGAAAAACTTTTTCCGCTCCGGTTGAAAAAGGCATAGTGAGGCTGCATTTTCGGGTTATTCATCCAGAGAGACATGGAATTTCGTTCTCGTTCCAGAATCATCAGCGGCGCTTCCAGATAAGGAGGACGCCCGAACGGGAGAAGCCCCGGTACACCGTCCTCATAAACCATTCCGCCGAATGCGGGCAGGATGAAAAGGGATTTCCGGTCGAGATTCGTGACCGGAGTCAGCACACCGAAAACGTTTCCCTGCGGGGAACAGCCTTCCGTCTGAATTTCCAGAGCTCCGTTTTCCACCTCGGAAAAGACCATTTTCAGAATGGCGTCGGGAAGAAATGTTTTCCCGTTGGAAAGTCCCTTCCAGACCGCTTCCACCGTTTTGCCGGAACGTTTCAGCGAGTATGTGGAGCACTCGTCCGGAACATAATAATTGATCCGTGAAAACGACGGCGGGAGGGATTGCTTCAAGGTGGGCTCCCCCCACGGCATGTGACCGCTCCGCAGCAGGGGAAGGTCGGTGACGATCCCGACCCCTGCCGGAATCCCTGTGTCTGAAACGGATCGGTCAGCCCAGAGCATTCCGCTTTTTCTGTCATGAAGTTCTACGATCATTCCATCTTTCACGATTGCGGAAAGGGTGGCGGTTTCCAAGCGGAATTCACGGTTTCCCGGGCGGCATTCCAGCGAGTAGAGAACGAAGGATGTTCCAAGGAGGAGCATGGCAAGAATCTTTTTCATTCGTAAAATACTTTCCATAGGAGGTTCAATGACTTACAACGCGGTCGATCCGGAATAGAAGAAATCTTTCGGACGGTATGGGGCTTTGTGGCCGCCGGCATGTCCGTCGAAATAGAGCGTATTGACAAAGGCGTTATGGCGGTGGAGGACCTCCAGCACGCGGGTTTTGTATTCCCACAACTGGACATAATACAAGTTGTCATTATCCTTGTGTTTGGCCTCGGTGACATGCATGATGGAACTCGGCTTTTTCAGTTCGGAAAGCTTGTAAAAGATCATTGCCGCAGCGCTGGCGGGAACGTCGCTGAACTCCTCGTTGACCGAATAATGATAAGTCTTGCCATCGTCGAGCCGCGTGAAGCGTTCCGCCGCGAGGCCGGTTCTGTTGTAGAGAGCCGTTTCCCCCGGACACGACAATATCCGCGGATAATTTTCCGCAGAAGTCTGTGTCGGGTTGTACGTATCCCCGAAACTGGGCTGGTTTTTCAGGAGTCCGGCATTGCGCAGAACCCCGCCCCAGTAGGAACCGCCCAGATAAACCGCGGGAAATATGTATTCTTTATAGAGGTCGCTGTAGGCGAAGGAGAGAATGCCGATTTGCTTGAAATTGTTGAGACAGGAAATCGTCCGGGCGGTATTTCTTGCGCGGTTCAAGGCCGGCAGAAGCATTCCCGCCAGAATGGCGATGATTGCAATAACGACAAGCAATTCGATCAGTGTGAAAAATTTTTCTCTCTGTTTCATAAGATGACCTCTCCATTGGTTGTTCCATTGATATTTGTTGAGGCTCGAACCACAAGGTATGGTTTCAAGGTTTCGTTTTTTTCCTTCCCTCCGAAAATCATCCGGATGAGTTTCTGTATGGCGATCGCCCCCTCCTGACGCATCGGCTGATGAACCGTGGTCAGACCGGGTTTCAGCTGTGCGCAGAAACGCAGATCATTGAATCCGGCCAGCAGGATGCGATCCCCCGGAGTCACCCCGCTTTTGAGCATTCTTTGAAAAAGATGCAGGGCAAAACCGTCATGAATCGCGAAAATTCCGGTTCTTTTTTTGCTTTCAAAAACTCTTTCCAGCGCAGACTCGTCCAATTCTCCCGCGGAATATCCGGCTTTCAGGAGGGGCATGGAAAATCCGGCGGAACGTGCTTTCAGATAAACCGACTCCGGATTGTACCAGTAGAACTCTTCGCACCCCATATCCAGAAAATGGTTCGCGACCAGCGAACAGCCGTAATAGTCGTCGATGTTGAGTTGCGGGGTTTTCCTGAACTCTTCGGGAAGCTCTCCGAATCCGGGTGTGTTGGAAGTGACGTTCAGAAAAAGCATCTTCCCGCCGCGTGCTGTGTAGGCTTCCGCTTCACGACGGATTTCCTCCGGCATTTTTTGCGGAGGATAGCTCAATATTCCGGAGTGTCCCGCATTTTCCGCCTCATTCAGGAAGCGCCTGAAATCCTCCGGCTTGCTTCCGAACAAAAAATTGACAGGGAAATTTTCATGACACGCGGTTTCGGAAATTCCGAACATCAGGTCCGCAATCAGGTCGTTCGGGACATCCGGCAGGAAGCAAAGAATTGTCGGAGACTTTCCTTTTTTCAGAAAGGAGGCCTGACGGTTCGGGCGATATCCCATTTCCTGAGCCGTCCTACGGATCAGTTCGCGGGTTTCCTTCCGAACCACGGCATTCTTGTCCGGATTCGGATTCAATGCGCGGGAGACTACGGACACATTCAAGTTCAGTTTTGCCGCTATTTCGCTCAGATTCGCCATTTTTTCTTCCGCTTTTTTCTAAAAACAAACCTTTGTTTTTTTATTATATGCCACTTTTCAGATTTGTCAATGGAGAAATGCGAAAAAACAGAATAAAAAGTTTTTTTTGAAATGGCCCTTGACAAACAAAGGAAAATGAATTATACTTAATCAAGCGCTTGATTAAACTATTAAAGAGACGTATGACATGGTTCGTTTGAGAGACATTGCGGAAAAACTTGGCATCTCGGAGTCACTGGTATCGAAGGTGCTCAGCGGAAAGCTGGGGAATACGGCGGTGACCGAAGAGAAGGCGGAGCTGATCCGCCGGACCGCTTCGGAGATGGGATATACACCCAATCTGAATGCCCGTTCGCTGGCGGGGAAGCCGTCCCGGATTATTGGAATCCTCATCGATTCGGACGCTCCGCCGGTCATATTCCGTGTGCTTGCCGCCATCGAACGGATTGCTTCCGCACAAGGCTACCGCTGCATGATCGGGGAGGCGCACAACTCCCTCGGGAATCTTCGGGAGAATGTCGATATTTTCATGCAGTATGGAGTGGACGGAATCATTTCTCTCGCACACGAGTATCCGGGAAAAAAGACGGAATTTCTCCGGCTTTTTTCGGATTATCTGAACCGGATGGTGTTTGTTGCCGAGCCGCCTTACCGCGCCGCCGCCTATGTGAATATCGACCTGGCTTCCCCTGTCAGGGAAGCTGTCCGGCATCTTTACGAACGCGGTGCGCGTCGGATTGCATTCATACGTGGGAAAAGAAATTGGGCTTCATTGCGCCAGCGTCAGGAGGGGTATGTCGCCGGAATGAAAAAGCTTGGGTTCAGGGAAGGGGAACTGCTCATTCATACTTATTCCGAAGAGATATTGGAGGTGGATTCTCCATGGGAACTTTTCGAAAGACAGATTGTCCGCTATGTTCTTGAAAACAAAGTGGACGGAGTTGTCGGACTGAACGATTTCCTGGCGCATCGTCTTGTTTTCGTGTTGGCGGAAAGGGGGGTCCGGTGCCCGGAAGATGTCCGTATTGTCGGAACCGACAACGAACCGTTCACCCGCTATATGATTCCCCCGCTGACGACGATCGACAGCAAGACGCAAGAACAGGCAGAGGCGGTTCTTGAACTCCTGCTGGAACAATTGTCGGCACCCGGAAAAGCGGTGCCCCGAAGCCGGATCATCATTCCTGAACTGGTCTTGAGAAAGTCAACATGATCATTATAAATAACAGGAGGTATCCTTATGAAAAAATTCTCAGAAAACACTTTTCCAGAAAATCCCATGTCCTGGAAGTGTTCCATCAGCGGCATGAGAGATTTCACATTGATTGAATTGCTGGTTGTCGTTGCTATCATTGCGATTTTGGCGGGAATGCTTCTGCCGGCTCTGAACAAGGCGAGGGAAACGGCACAGACCGTTTCCTGCATGAATAACCTCAAACAATGTATTACCGCGTTGAATATTTATGCAGACGACTACAAAGGTTGGAGTTCGCGGGGGACTGATGTCGCCAATTATTTTCTTTCCTCCTACGACAACGGCGGACTTGGACGGTATGTCGGAAGCAAGGGGAAATGGACCGCCCCGCCGAAAGTGGCCATTTGTCCAAAGGGGCGCCGTAACAAGAATAATCTGGATTTTACCACAAGCGGCAATCCCAATGCAAGTTATGGCGGAAATTCCGTCTATCTCGGAACCGTTGCCTCCAGTTGGCCGATGCCTTCTCAGCAGAAGTATTCCATCATCAAGATGCCGGGGGCCCGTTTTATGCTCGGAGAGATCGGGTATGACGGAATAGGCACATTCGGACAGGAATACTGGACGGTGGACCTCTACTGCCGTGCCAATTTTTCCAAAAGGCACAAAAGGATGACGAATGTTTCTTTTGCCGACGGGCATGCGGCGACTCTCAAGCCGCAGGATATCGGACTTGGCGCGGGACGTTCGTGGTGT
>CAYWZD010000186.1:0-7765 GCA_964462755.1 uncultured Victivallales bacterium
GGAAGGGGTTCCGCGTCTCGCGTCGCTTCCGCGGAGCGGACTACCGGATCGAAGTCGTCAACAGGAACGAAGGTCATTCGCAAATCGAATTCAACGGCGCAAAAATCGAAGGAAACATCCTTCCCCGTGGTGCTGACGGAGAAAATCTTGTGAGGGTATTCCTGTAAAACGACAGTCCGCCGCTTTCCGCCTTTTTTTCAATTTCTGTTGCAGGATATTGAAAACGGCAGTATATTTCCTCCTTATATGTCGAATCTGGTGGAATGCCATTGTCCGAAAAGGAGCCGGAAACATGAAAACGCTGATTGCTTACAAAGATATTCTCGTCACCTCTTCCTCCGATACGCTCGTCATCGAGAACCGCCTTCTCCGCCGGGAACTCGACCTTTCCCTCGGAGCGCCACGCACACGCTCCCTGCGTCTTGCCGGCGGCCCGGAATTCTCCGCACCTGACAAATCATCGCCCGACCTTGCCTTCATCGGCATGTATCCCGCGGGCATGCTGGAGACTGTCCCCTGGAAAATCACGGACCTTTCCGCCCGCGTGGAAAACGGTTCGTTCCTGGACGCGGAACACGTGGTCGTTTCAATTGCCATGCGCGAGGAAGTCTCGGAAACGGAATATCTCCGCGAATATATGATTTACCCTGATTTCCCCTCGATCTCGGTGAGAAACTCGATCCACCCGAAAGTCCTGCCCATGCTCCACTGGTCTCGGCGCGGCGGGCTCGATCAGCTTGCTTTCCGTCCGGATGTCCGGGAGTCCATGGCGGACAGTCTTCTTCCCGCGCCCGGCTTTTCTCCCGTCAAAACGGTGGCCTTCGTTGGACGGACCGATGTCAACGACGATCTTGTCCTCGAAAACAAGGTGGACGGTCCTATACTGAACGGGAATCTTCTCTTCTGCGAAAACGCTTCGGACGCCGGATTCCTCTATCTCCAGGAAGCCCCGCCGAGCGGGGAACGCCGCGACATGGAGGACTGCGATTTTACGGTCAGGGACGGCGTCGTCGCTTCCTGCTGCTGGGGCATCCATCCGTCGGAAATCCGCCCGGGAGAAACCTATGAAGGCTACCGGCACGATCTTGTGCTTTACCGCTCCGCCTCCGAACGGGAGCTCCTTCTCAAAAAAATCCTCCGGAAGCGCTTCGCGCCGAAACCTCATTCGGTCATGGTCAACCCGTGGGGCTGCGGACGGTTCCCCTCTCTTGTGAACGAAGAGTTCCTGATCCGGGAAGTCGAAGCGGCGGCGGAAGTCGGCGCGACTCATTACCAGATCGACGATGCGTGGCAGGAGGGCGGAGCGCTGGGAGAAATGATGGTGAAGAACTGTCATATGACCCCGAAATTCTGGCATGTTTCGAAGGAACGTCTAGGCGGCACCCTTGCCCCAGTCATCGAGGCGGCCGTCCGTGCGGGCGTGGAGCCGGGACTCTGGATGGCACCCTCCTGCAATTGTGAATACCGGGATTGGAAATCCTTCGCGGACCGGGTTCTGGAACTTCATCGCGAATACGGACTGCGGGTGTTCAAGATCGATGCTGTTCTGATCCGCACTTATGAGGCGGAAAAGAACCTTCGGAACCTTCTCGAATACGTCCGGAAGGAAACGGACGGAAAGGTCTACTTCAACCTCGACACGACCAGCGGACAGCGGCCCGGCTATTTCCTGTTTCTGGAATACGGAAACATCTTCCTCGAAAACCGCTACGTCTGCCACACATGGGGATTGGGCTACCACCCGGAAAAGACTCTCCGGTCCCTCTGGAAACTCTCCCGTTACATGCGTCCGCAGGAACTCCAGATCGAGGTCCCCTACGCGGGAGATATCCGCAGAGAGTTCTACGAATCCAAGCCGTGGTGTCCGCCCGATGCTTACGGGCAGGAATACTGGGCGGCCATCGCCCTGTTCGCCAATCCCCTTCTCTGGTTCGCGCCGTCCACGGTCCGCCCGGAAGACCGGGCTCCCATCCGCGGCATGATGGAACTCCATCGGAAAATCCGCGACGACGTTTTCGCCGGAGAAATCTTCCCGATCGGGGCGGAACCCGACGGCAAGGCGTATACCGGACTCCATTCCCGCAATGAGGAAACGAATAAGGATTTCGTGATCCTCTTCCGTGAGGCTGGAGCGGAAAACGATTCCGCGGTCATCGATCTTCCCGTAACGCGGAATGTGGACTGGAAAATTCTTGCCGGCAAAGGAAACGTAAAAGCGGAAGGCCCCGGACGAATCCGAGTCGCCATGCCGCACGCCTCTTGGCTTCTTCTTGAAAACTGAAATTTCAAGCTCACGGCAAAAGGGGATGTCCGCTTTTGCCGCAAGCAAAAATCAGGACAGTTTATTTCAGTCCGGTGAGGGAGGTCCAGAATTTTGCGACGATTTCCGCTTCGGACCGGGCTTCGGATGGTTTCGGCTGAACAGCCGTTTCAGGCACCCCTTCCTTTTTTTCAGGTGCGGCGGCTTCGGTGGAAATGGTCCCCTCGCCATCCCTCTTTTTATCAGGAGATTTCAGATGGGCCAAATATTTCAAGAGACGGAAACGCAGACTAGAGGCTGTTTCCACAACACCGGCGAACTTTCCTTCTTTCAGGTTCTTTCTGATTTTCCGGTCGACGAGACGCTCCTCAATGCTCCGGATATCGTCCGGATGATCTTTTTTGAAGCGGGTAAGGTAGGTTTCCGCAATGCATTCCGCAAGAGACTGATTTTCCCGCAGGCCGCAGACTGCCAGCTTATCGAGTCCGGACGGTTTCAGTCCAAGTTCCCTTGCCATTTGAATCTGTTCATGAGTTAGACTGAACTTCTTTCTTGCATCGATCCAGGGCCGTAATTTTGCTGGTACGTTTGACATAATTCACCCCCTTGGTTCATAAAAACGCAATATACTTGCCACAAGATGAATTGCAAGGTTGATTTCAGCTTATTTTGAGGTTAAATTACACGCCTTGGAGAAAGTGGATATGAAAAGCAACCCGGAACTGTCAAAATTTGAACTGTATCTCGCCGAAGTAGAGAGTCGCTGGAATCAGTCTTCCGCGCTGGTTTCCGGACGCGCCTTCTTCGAGCTGTGGGAAAATATTCACAAGCCCCTTCCCTTTACCGCGGACCGCAAGGAATTTCTCATTCAGGGACAGAAACTGGAGCTTCCGCGCGGCGGCGGGACACCTTCCGGCACATTTATGTGGGATGACCTGAATGACTGCGTTTCGCTCCGTGTGGAAAATGAAAAATGGCGCATCCTTTTCCTTTTCCGTTTTCTGGACGGGAAAGTCTCCGTGGAAGAAACCGCTCCGGAATTCTTTCAGACGGGTCATCTTCCCGATGACCATGAAGCCATCTATGCCGTCGCCAGAAAAGCCGTTTCCATACCCGAATACGCGGATACATCCCGCCTGAAACGCAAGGAATTTCTGTCCATTCTGGATTCCTTTGCCTCCGAATATCCGCCGGACGTGATCGCCCGGCTGAAACGTCTTCCACTTCCGGATATCCGGGCGAAACTGCGGAAAGTTCTCGCGGACAACGCGGTCGATGATTTCGGAGAACAGCTTGAACTGCCGCTCTTCGGCACCTACGCACGGCACGAGGAACCGGATGAAAACGAAACGTTCCTCAACGACTGGGCCGCATCACTCAAAACGGAACCGCCGTGGAAAACGGAAATCCGTCTGGATCTGCTGTTGAAAACGGCGTCCCGAATGCTGGAATTCGAGCGCGATTTCACCCTTTCCTTTCGAGGTGCGGAACTGGTCGGCAACACTGAGGACAAAGCCGTTTTCCGTATCCCGACGGCCTCCGATCTTCCGGTTTTCCCGGACGACCTTCTGAATGTGTCGGAACCGCCCTCCCGTGAAATTCACGGCGTGTTTCAGGTGGATTCCTACGACGGCGACCAGCTGATCGGACATCTCGCCCACGGCTTCGCGGAGGATTTCGCAAAATCGCCGGAAAGCTTCACCGGACGGCTTCAGAGGAGTCCCTCGGAATTGTACGGACGACTCCTGAAACAGTTCAGGGACGATGCGGCAAACCCGACGACGCTGGCCGCGGCGGGGGCGATCCTCGGAACAAGCGAAGCCGCTTTCTCCGTTCCGGAACTCCCGAATCCGCCCGACAAGCTCGACCGTTCCCAGACGATCGCATGGAATGCGGCCGTCTGCGCCTCGAATCCGCTGGTAGTGATTCAGGGACCTCCGGGCACGGGAAAGACGCATGTGTTGGAAAAAATCCTTCGGACGCTCTCCCTCGGGCGCGGACAGCGGCTCATTTTTGCGGCCAGTTCCCATGCGGCGGTGGACAACCTCTGCCGTCGGATCGCCAACCTGCCGTATGTCCGCAGCGGACGCAATCCGGAGAACATCGCGTCGGACGTCCGCGAAGAGCACTGGATCGGAACGCCGGGCCTTTATCGCAAAATCCGGGAAGCCTCCCCGAATGGAAGTTTCATCTACGCCGGCACCTACGCGGGCATTCTCAAGGATGACCTTCTCGCGCGCGACATCGACCGCGGCGGGCGTTTCGACGCCATTCTTTTCGACGAGGCGGGAATGGCTCCGCTGGAAGAGATCCTTCTCTGCGCCCGTTTCGCCGACCGCGCCATCCTGCTGGGCGACCACAAGCAGCTGCCCCCCTTCCCCCGCCCGGAAGGTGTCCTTTCCGGACTGTTCGACAACGAGCATCATACTTCGGATTCCGAACTGCGGAAAATGGTTTCCGCCAGCGCGCTCGAATGGCTGGTCGACGGACGGAAATGCCCCGCAATCCGCCTCAACACCTCCTACCGCTGCAACAATCCGCGGCTTCTCCGGTTCGTCTCCGGGCTGTTCTACGACGCGGGAATCCATCCGAGTCCCGGTGCAAAATATTACCGTCTTCCCGCCCACGAACGGGAAAAGGCTTATCCCTCCGCCACCCTACGCTGGGTTTCCACCTCGGATGAAAGCGAAACACTTCGCGCCGAGGTCATCGATTTCACGAATGGAAAACCCGCCATCTGGAACCCGCTGGAAACGCGCCTCTGCGTGGCCGTGCTGGAAGACATGCTCAAACGCCACAAGCCGGAGGAAATCCGGATCATCTCGCCCTACCGTCTCCAGATCGCACAGATCGGACGCGCCGTCTCCGAGCGTTTCCGCGACACGTTCACCAAAGAGGAAATGCGCCGGTTCCTGCAGAACAACATCGCGACGGTGGACAGTTTTCAGGGCGGGGAAAGCGACGCGGTCATCATCAGCTACGTGCGGAGCAACGCCGGACATGGTATCGGCTTCATCGACATGCCGAACCGGATCAATGTCGCCCACACGCGCTGCCGGGAGGAACTGGTCATCATCGGCGATCTGGAATGTCTCAAACGTTCGGGACGGAACGACATTTTCGTCCGTCTGGAACGCGCCTTCCGCCGCGACGGCGAAATCATCGCGTCTACCTCGATGCAGACAGGAAGAGTCACGCCTCCAGACGACTCAACAGAAAGTCGATGCAGCGTGAAAGATGGCTGTCCGTCAGACACACTTTCGGACTGTTCGTCACAATCGCAAGGGAAAGATCATAACGGGGCTCCAACAGAAGCATGCATCCGGTGAATCCCGTGTGATAGAGTGCTTCCGGCGAATTCAGGTCTCCGGCGCAGCGGCTGAAAATACGGTGGTCGCTTTTCTTCCAGAAAACCGGGGTCCGGTCGAAACGCCCGTTCGTGACTTCCCGGAACATCAGATCGACGGCAAAGGGAGAAAAGACTTTTCCACTGCGTTTTTTGTGCGTATCCAGCAGGTCCCGCGAGAATTTCAGCAGGTCCGTACAGGTGGAGTAAAGCCCGGAGTCCCCGGTCACGGGAAGTTTCGTGAAGTCGAAGAGTTCATCCGTCTGTCCGGAAACCGCGAAGATGCGCCGGTCCTCCGGAATCGACTCCAGCAGGAATGTGGTGTGATCCATTCCCAGTTTTTCGAAAATCTCCCGGCGTGCGAACGCCTCCAGACTCGTTCCCGTCACACGCTGAATGACATCCATGAGAATGCAATATCCGGCGGACCAGTACCGCATTTTTTCGTCCGGATTTCCTTCCCGGTGCACATTTGCGTAGAGATAATCCAGAAACGCCTTCTGTTCGGAAATCTCCTCCGGTTTCGCGACATGACAGCCGGAGGTATGGTGCAAAAGCTGCGCCAGTTCGATATCTTCGAAAGGAAATTCCGGAATCAGACGCCTGACTTTGTCCGAAAGGGACAGCTCCCCGGCTTCCATCAGCTTCACCAGCAACGCGGCGGTAAAAATCTTCGTAACGGACCCGAGATTGAAACGGGTCTCGCGCGAAAAGTCCGCATACTCTTTCTTGCGGTGGTTCGTACCGAAAAATTCATACATCGCGCGGCCGTGCCGTTCCAATGAAACGGTGAAACAGTCGGACAGTCCTTCCGTCAGCCGTTTCTCAAAATAAGCGTCGCAGGATTCTTTCTGCATTTCAAACAGGTATCCTTATCTGATTCTGATCTTGTAAATATGCCGGGAATATCCCGGGAAGGAGTCCGTGAAACGGCCATCCATGACATCAACCTTCCGGTTTTCGAACTCGACTTCCGCCGTGTCCGCATACTTGAACTCCGCGGGAAGCGCGAACGACACGTTCGCAACGGGAGCCGGATCGGTGTTGACCGCGAACACATAAAGATTTCCATTGCATCTGCGGGTCATGAAGCGGAGCGTCTTGTCCGACACACTCGCTTCCGTTGTCTTTTCCTCGGACATGAGCGGGTCGTTCAATGCAAGGATTTCCCGGTTCAGTTCCAGATACGCCTTCCAGTTGCCCGGCCAGTTGGGCATTCCCAGAAAATAAGTCAGTCCGGTGGCGCCTGTCACGACACATCCCCAGGTCTGTGCGGTCTGCTCGGCTCCGGTCGGTTCCCGGTAATGGTTGTGCGTATTGTTGCCGACTAGAAAGAACCAGCAGGGCTGATTCCGGGAAGAACGGCTGGCTTTGACAATGGCATCCATCGGCGGCATGACATGGTTGAGGACCGTTTTGTTCTCCTGGTTGGTCAGGTAGTCGTCCAGCATGAGGATATCCGTCGTATAATCCGCGTAGCGGTTGGGGATGCCGAGCATGGTGTTGTTCATGAACACGGGATAGTTCGGAATCCGCTTCATCATGCGAAGCATATATTGTCTGGTTTCCTCGGATTTGTAGCGTAGATCCGGTTCGTCCAGAACCATGAAAGCCGCCACGGAACCGATGTCCGAAAGAGTTTTGACTTCCTTCTGAACGAGGGCTTCGTCGTCCGTCTTGTACCAGTCGTCATTCCAGGCGATCACGGCAAGGCCGCGCACCTTTGCCTCCCTGCAGAATTCCACGGCCTTTTCAAAGCCATGTTTCCGGTTGAAAACAAACATGCATTGTTTGAATCCGCTGTCGGACAGACGATCCGCCATCCTCGCAAAATGTCCCGGCTGAGAAGGCCCGCCGGAAGTTCCCAGAAGCGGCATGAAAAACAAGGTGTTCTTCCCGTTCAGTTCCAGGCAGCCGGCGAAATTGTTGATCCGGGCGGCTCCCGCGGGGAGGCCCATCTTCTTCAGGGATACGACCGCGGACGCAACGATTTTGCCGTCGGGTGCGAGAAGCCGGATTTTTGCCTCATGAATACCCTCCGCCACCTCCTTGAGCGGCAGGGCGGCTTCGAAAAGAGTTCCCGCCTTTCCGGCTGCCTTCGCATGGCCGCAGGTGATCTCATATGTATATTTTTCAGGATCGGGCAGCGAGGCGGAAAT
>CAYWZD010000187.1:0-7645 GCA_964462755.1 uncultured Victivallales bacterium
GGATCATGTCACAAGTCGAGGTCCCGATGACCTTGACCAGCTGACGCGGCCGGATGCCCGCGCCGACCGCCCCGAAATGGCAGTCGAACGCGCCGATTCCCACCGCGACGGTTTCCGGCAGGCCGAGGCGTTGCGCCCATTCATGCGAAAGCGTCCCCGCGCAGACGTCCGACGTGTCGGTATCTGTATATAACCGTTCCCGAAGTCCGGCGAGAAGCGGATCGATTTTCCGGAGAAATTCTTCCGGCGGAAGACCATTCCAGTCTTTATGCCACATGGCTTTGTGTCCGGCCGCGCAACGGCTTCTTTTCATTGTCAGCGGATTCGTGTTTCCCGTCAGAACCGCAGGAATCCAGTCGCAGTGTTCGACCCAGCTGAAGGTCGCGTTTCCCACTTTTTCATTGGTGCGCAAGGTATGCAGGATTTTCGCCCAGAACCATTCGCAGGAATAAATTCCGCCTTCGTATTTCGTATAGTTGTTTTCTTTCCGCGAATTCGCGACGAGGTTGATCCGGGCGGCTTCCTCGACGGCGGTATGGTCTTTCCAGAGAATGAACATGGCGTCGGGATTGTCCGCGAAGCCGGGCATGAGCGCCAGCGGCAGACCGTGCACATCCACGGGGCAGGGGGTCGAGCCGGTGGTGTCGATTCCGATTCCCGCCACCTTCGAAGCGTCCTGTCCCTTCAGCACTTCCCGGATGACGGACTCCATCCCTTCCAGATAGTCCAGCGGGTGCTGACGGAAGGAGTTTTTCGCCGGATCGCAGTAGAGACCTTTTTTCCAGCGGCTGTATTCATGAACCGCCGTTGCGAGTTCATGACCGTTTTCCGCGTCCGCGAGCAAGGCGCGGACGCTGTCCGAACCGAAGTCCAATCCGATGACCGTGTTTTTCATGATTTGACATATCCTGCTTTTTGTGTATATTTATTATACGCTGGAATTTTCCGGAAGTAAATAGATCAGGAATGCTATTGATTGACATTTTGTGCTGTATGAAGAAATTCAGGGATGTTCATGTTTTCTCGTGGGGCGAACGCCGGATGGAATTCCATTCGATGCTGAAGTTCTGCGGACACGAGTGCGTTACCGGGAACTACAACTGGAACGGACTCAAGCGAGGCGCGCCCAATTTCATCCTCTGGCAGCATACCGTTGCGGGGGAGGGGGCGCTGGTTTACGAGGGGCGGAAATACCGTCTTTCCGCAGGCGATTCGATGCTGGTTCACATCCCCCACGACCATGTCTATTTTCTTCCGGAAGATTCTTCCGGCTGGGAGTTCAAGTTCGTCGGATTCAACGGACGCGAACTGATCCGCATTGCCCGCGAGATCGAGCGTCTGAACGGTCCGGTCCTGAAGCTGAAAAAGAGCTCCGAACCGCTGCGTCTTCTGAACTCTCTGCTTGCGGATGCGTCGGAAAACAGGATTCAGACTCCAGCCTCGGCTTCCGGTGTCGCTTATCGGATGATCTGTTCCCTGACCGACGCCGTCGCTTCCGGACAGCCGTTGCGTGCGTATCCGGCGGCGATCGGTCGTGCCGTTGATCTCTGCCTCAATTCTCCGGGCAGATTGCCTTCCGTCGAGACTCTTGCCGGCGTCGCGAATATGAGCCGTTTCCATTTTTCCAGAGAGTTCAAGACGGCGACCGGAATTCCCCCCGCGGAGTTTGTCCGCAACCATGCGCTCCGCCGTGCGTCGGGACTGCTCCTGACGGCCAGCTACTCGGTCAAGGAGGTTGCTGAAATGAGCGGCTTCAACAGCGAAAGCGCATTCTGCCGCGCCTACAAACGTTTCTATGGCGTGTCGCCCCGGCAGTCCTCCACGGATTACCCATGAGCCCGGAATGAGATTTCTTCTTTCGGGGGCAATATAGTCGGCCGTCTTTTCTTCGATTCCGGTGCCAACAATACGCAGGGAACGACTTGGCTGGCCAGTTTCCAGTAACACCAGAGCCAGAGCGCGGCCGCGTCGCCGCTGAAGACATTTGTCATCCACTGAATTTCGGGCGGCATGACCCGGAAGGGGTCCTCGAACCATGTCAGATGTCCGGTTTCGACTCTCCGCAGAATTTCTTCCGCCAGAGCGCGGCCGCCGCAACCGGGCGCATAGTCTTCATACGAGGCCGCGAAACGGGCGAACATAGTCGTCTGCATTCCGCCCTTCCGGTAAGGGGCGAGAAGTCCGAAGATTGGGGAGAGTGCCTGTGTCCGTTTGTAATGGACACATCGATCCAATTCCTTCAGCAACCCGGTTTCCGGATCGCGGATCATGAACGCGAAGGAGGTTCCGTCGTCGGCAATGCCGATGCGTCCATATTCGAAACTCCGCCGGCAGATATCCAGATAAAACGGCTTGTTGTCCAGTTTCATGGCGGATTCCAGTGAAAGAAACGTGGAAAGACACGTTTCCGGGGTCATCGAAAGATAACTGCCGGATTCATGGTCAAACTTGTTTTCCGGAATGGTGGAGCGGAACGGGGTTTCCGGATCGTTTTTCTGAAACTCGTCGAGATGTTCCCATTCGTTCCGGAATTCACTCCCGCCGCCGTGTTTGACTGCCAGTGCCATGAAGGAAATGAAACGCGCCTGCCGCCATTCCAGCGGCTGACCGTAATATTTCCAGGAATACCGGTGATCCAGCCAGAAACGTGCCATGGCGACGATCATGGCGTTGATTCGTTTCTTCTCCACCGGGGATGCCAGTTCGAAATAGTCGTCCAGTCCGCTCATGGAGTAGATATATTGGTCGCTGGAAGTTTCGTTGGTGACATGCCCGCCCCATGGCTTGCAGTAAAAACCGTCGGCGATCTCCTGCGACATTTCGTAGACTTTGCATATTCCGTTGAATGTCCGCCGCGCCTTGTCGAGGGCGTTCTGTTCGCCGGTCGCCTTGTATTTGAGGCACATTGCGGAAAGAAACGCGCCTTGAACCATTCCCGTGTTTTCGTAGTTCATGAAGTCGGAAAAATCCATTTTTTCATAACCGGGAATGATCGGCAGAAGATCGTTCCGTGTGAAGTCATCCGGTTTCCACGGGGACATGGTGTCTTTTCTCAGGGAGGAAAAGAGCAGTCCGTCTTCGCTCAGCAATGGTCCGTCGAAAAGTTTTTCAATCCGGTCGGCTGTATTCATCTTTTTAGCCTGACATCCAGGGCTTTTGTGGGAGTCGTCACCCAGAATCCGGAAAGTTCGTTGCTTTGCCGGAGATATTTGTAGTCGCCTCCGAAGAAATCAATACGCCACCAGCCCGGTTTTGCGTCATTGAATGCAAGGGAGTCATAGCCCCGGCCTTTTGCTGCTTTGAGCGTTCTTCCGTCCGGCCCGATAACCGCGAAGTCATGCAGACCTCCATTCATATGGAGTTTGAAGGCCTTGACGCCATCCGGGACATGAAAATACATGGAAGTCCCTGCCGGTGTCCAGAAGTAGAGTCCTTCCGCCTTGATGCGCTGCCCGAGTGCATAATCGACGTTGCATGAAACGATCCGCCACTTCGAATTTGCACGATATTCTACGCTCGGACAATAAAAGAGATAGTAGATTTCATCCTTTTTGGCGGGGAAAGATATCTCGTAATCCCCGGCAATTCCGGTGAAGACCAGTTCCCCTTTCGTGTCATACACGCAGAAATAAGGAATATCGGCTCCGAAAGGTTTTCCAGTGAATGGGGCGGTATTGGTTTTGTATTCAAGTTTCAGCCGGACCGTCATATCTTTGTCCGGCCTGACAACGATGTCCTGGTGGAACTGGAACCAGCAAAAACCTGTTTCCTTTTTGATCTGCGGATGTGGAATGACTGTTTTTTCTACGGAGTCAAGAGGGACTCTCGCTCCTGAAAAATGAACTGTGACCGGTGCGTCCGGTACATAACGATATAGGTCACCTCCTTTCATGCGACGCTTGCTGAAAGCCGGAAAATCGGCATCACTCAGGAATAGAGGCGATTTTTCATCCATTGGAATCAAGTTGAGCTTTTCCAGATGAAAACGCAGAAGTTTGAGGTTGGCTCCAAGCAGTTCAAGGCGCCATTTCTGTTCCGGGGTTCTGACACAGGACAGCGCCGCAAGGTATTCCCTTTCCATTTCAGGATAACATGGTTTGCATACATTTTTCAGGTAATCCATCGAAAAATGATAGCCGATCTGTCCTTTGCGGGAAGTGATATAGTCCCGCATGGCTTTTTCGGAAAGTTCGTAAATCTTCCGGACATGTGGTGCGGCCTCTTTTCCATAAGCGCATGTCAGGAACTGATCCATCAGTTTGTCAGCGTTCTGGTTCGGATTCCATTGCATCTGCATCATCATCCATAGGCCCAGGCTGCTGAATCCGAATCCCTGATTGAAATACATCTGCATTCCTGTAAAATTCGACCGGTTGAGCGTATCGTAGGTTTCCTGCATCAGTTCCGGATAGGGGGAGACCGGCATGCCGGCGGTCTGATTGATCCAGAAATCCAGCCCGTAGTAAGTTTGTTTTTCGAAAACCCCGTTCCAGTCATTGAGCCACTTGTGCCAGGACCGGTTGACGCCTTCATACAAACGCGTCGGTCCGTAGGCGGTCCAGCAGGGACACATCTGGGCCACAAAATTTTTCGGCATTTTCCCGGGTTTCGGTTGAGGTGCGAACTCATATTTCTGATAGATAAACCCTACGACCGGAACATCCGGTATTTTTTTGAGAAGACGCTCGCATATTTGCCGATAATTGTCCAACACAAGCGGCGTCCAACTCTTGCTGTGCATAACGCCCTGGTTGTTCAGTTCACCAGTAACTTCGGGAGTCAACTGGATCACTTTCTTCTGGCATTCAGCACATTCACAGTCAGGCTGTCCATCGTTTGGAGCGATACATAATGTTTTTGCGTTGTATTTTTGCTGGATTGCCAGCAGCCGGTTCGCCATGTCGTCCTTCAGACCTGGAGCGGAGAGGCACAACGACCAATGGTCTCCCACCGGCAGCACGCGTTTTCCCCGAATTGCAAAATATTCGGGATGCTCCCGATAGGTTGTTTCGCGGTCCTTCAAAAAACCGAATTGCCGGTTCTCTCTGACTGGGAAAAGATATTGCCAGTAATGGTCGCATCCATATAATTTGGACCCTGCCTGAAATGCTTTGGCATGACGGTTGAAGTCAAAGTATTTCATCGTCCGGTACTCAGGAGAACATAGGAATGAGCGTTGGGTGAAACGGGGTTTGAACTGGATGGAACGTTCGGGCAAATCCCAGTTTTTTCCCAGATCCGGAATATAAGTGCCGCGCTCGTCCAGCGGGATCAGCCAGTGCACCCCCATGACCCGTTCCAGAAACTCGTAGACCCCGTACATTGTGCCGAAACTGTAGCCACGAAGCGGTGTCTGTGCGTCATTCTTCAGGTCGCGTCCGGCGATGAACAAATCTTTTCCGACGGTCCGGATGATGAACTCCTCATATGCGAACGAATCGGGATCGATCCCGATTTTCCGGAGGGATGGATTGTCTCCAATGGCGATCATTCCAGCAACAGGGGAATGGACGATTTCCAGCTCAACTCCGGTGCTTTTCCGGATGTATTTCTGCAAGTCGGCAGCCGCTGTTTTCACGCTCGGTGGAGCGGAATTCTCATAATAAATCACATACTCGGAAATGGGGGCTCCTTGCAGCAGAGCCGTGAGCAGCAATATTCCGCATGTGAGGAAGATCGATTTCATATTCATTACAATATTTCCTTTTTTCAGTCATACCAGAAATCTGTTTTTCTCAGCTGAGGTTTGTCCAGCATTTCACAATGTCCGTCTCCCATGACGGCATTGACCTTCCGGAGTCCGGCATGACGGAAAGTCAACCCGTTGACAGTGCCGTCCGTGACATATTGATACCAGGTGCTGTATACGCTGTTCTTATTGTTTCCATCCGCAAAAAAGAATTTTCCGGACAGCTTTTTCAGCGTTGTCAGTCTTTTGAATCCGCTTGTAGGAAAGATTTCGCCATTGGCCGCGTAGTCGGTCGAATAAGGCGGGAGGGCTGTCGGACACAAAAAAAGACCATAGACATTGTAGACTCCATGAGGGTACCGTCTTCCTTTCACGTATCCATGGATCGGCAGAAACTCATGATAGCGCTGATACAACGGATACTGGCCGTCATTGATTGCGTAGTTGGAGAAGAAAAGCCAGTCCTTGAAGTCGTCGGTATAGAAAAAGGTGATCTGTCCAAGCTGTTTGAGGTTATTTTTGCAGGTGAGTTCCTGCGCTGTCACTCGGGCCTTGTTGAGTGCGGGAAGCAGCATCGCCGCCAGAATCGCAATAATTGCAATCACGACCAGAAGTTCTATCAGTGTGAATCTTTTTTCGTGCGGAAGCACTCTTCCTGAAATTCTTTTTCTTTTCATCTCCTTATGATTTGATAATCATCATTTTCCTGTTGAGGATGTTTTTTCATCCGTTTACAATGGCGGTAACAACGGGAGTTCAACCAGCTCAGGCGGAATTCTGATCTGGACTGGCGGTTCTTTCAAGCCCGACTGCATTTCTGAAACCAGCAGGGAAACCGCTCGTTCGGCAATTTGCTGAAGCGGACGCTGTATCACCGTTGTGGGCCGTTGTGCAAATTGAAGCTGGTCCAGGTCATAAACAACAAATTCAAGGTCGAGTCGCTGAAGGTCTTCAATTACTTTTGAGGAAACGGACGACAGATTCATGAAAACCCCGGTGATTTTTTCCTTCCGGATCGTTCTCAGAATGTTTTCACGTATTTTGAGGAATTCCTGATAATCGGAAACCGGGGTGCCATGCCAGGGAAAGGCCAACTCGAATACTTCCATTTTCATCTGCGAACAACGTTCCCTGAAAGAACCGAAACGGAGGCGGGTGATGTAATATTCGGATGAATGATGAAGCATGAGAACTTTTGAGTGTCCGCGTTCGGACAGACGGTCGGCTGCCAGACTCCCTCCTGCGGCATCGTCATTGACGACGCACGGCAGATCGGTTTCGGGGAAGGGGCGGTCCACTAATACGAGTGGTTTTCCCGATTTGCGAAGCATGGCGAGCATCTTGTGGTTGCCGAGAGTCATCCGGGCAGAGGCGTCGTTGTAAGTCGGAACAATGAGCAGACCATCTGTATTTCTCTCCAGCATGGCGCTGAGCTTGGCTGACTGCACGGCTTCATCATCCCCGGAATCGCTCAGGAAAAGCATATAGCCGTTTTCCTCTGCCGTATTGGATGTTGCCTGAAACAGACGAATCGTATGCTCGCTGTAGAGTCCGGAGCACCAGAGCCCTCCGATATTGAGTGTTTTCCGTCCCGGTTCCTGTGGAATGTCAAGCACCAGATATCCTTTGCCCGTGACCGCTTCAAGATATTTCTGCTTGACCAGTGAATTCAGCCCGGATCGAACGGTAATGCGGCTCAAATCGAATTCTTTTGTGAGGGTCCGCTCACTTGGAAGAAACGTTCCGCGAAGGATTTCCCCGCTGTCGATCCGTGTGATTATTGCCTCGGCAAGTTCCTGATATTTTGGTTTTTTAGAAGGCATTATGTT
Source organism: uncultured Victivallales bacterium (assembly GCA_964462755.1). GTDB lineage: Bacteria > Verrucomicrobiota > Lentisphaeria > Victivallales > UBA1829 > SIG94. Next base: position 7,519 of record CAYWZD010000187.1, read on the forward strand.
ACCTCTGGTTCTGTTTTATATGGTAAATTATAGCACCACTGGTATTAATATCAAGGTGTGATTCTCAAAAAAGGTATTGCGTCAGTGAGGATTTTGGATTGGATCGAAAAATTCGAAAAAAAATCAA
>CAYWZD010000188.1:0-7567 GCA_964462755.1 uncultured Victivallales bacterium
TGCGAGGACATGAATTCTCCAGCTTTGCTACGGGCGTGATATTCGCCTGCCGGTTCTTTGACGATGTAGTCTGTCATTTTTGTGTCTCCATTGTTTGTTGATGCGGTCTCTTGCGGTTCCAAACAGTTTCTTTGCCGGTTTTTGAAAAGTGTGCGGTCATTTCTGACCTTTTTTCAAACTTTTTTTGAAGGCCTGCTGGATTTCCGGCCAGACGCGATGGTAAAACTGCGATGGAGTCAGACGGCAACTTGAAATAATTTTCCGCATGGGAACGTCATCCATGATCATGTTGCAGATTTTCTGTTGCAGCGGATTGAGTCCGTTAACGATTCCGCGGATGATTGCGGCTTTTTCCTTATTCTCCAGTTCAACTTCCGGAGACACGGCATTTACATCCAGCATCAATGGATCGTCATCGGAAATCGAATCAATATTGGTATTGCTTACGTCAAGTCCTCTGCGGATACGCTTGCGATAAATAATATTCCGTGCATGGCCGACTATCACCTGCGTATAGGTGTAGTAGCTTGCTTTGGTGTTGTCATACCGGTCAAACGCCTTGATTACCGCCAGCGTCAGTTCCTGGCAAAGGTCTTCAAAGTCACACTTCCCGAAGCCTGAGTGATGAAGCATATCCGTTGCCACGGACTGAATGTGGGCCGACACAATTTCGGGAATCGGATTAACCGGATGCGGATAGACGGTAACGGTGACTGTCTCGGACGGACGAACGTTTTCGTTGAACATTTTCAACTCCTGTGTTTGTGGCGCCGCAGCACTGTGCTTTGGCTTTCCGCAAACCGGCGGGAGTTGTGTCCGGATGGTCGCACAAAAGGCGATTATCCCGAAAAAAAACGATAAAATGAGGTCAAAAGATTTCTAAAGAAAAAAAGTTGTGTTGTGCGAAACACTCGCAAACACAACTTCGTTTTTGGAGCTGAGAAAAAAAAGCCTCCCGCAGGAGGCCGTTCGTCAGATCTGTATGCCGAACATTCGGTGCTGTTCTTCCCAGCATATCGGCAATGGCGCGGACAGCAGTTTGCTCAGAGATAATCCTGACGGCGCGGTTCCGTTCAGAAACATTCTGCATATGAATGGTGACAGGGTAGAGAGCCGGATAATTCGCGCCACGTATGATTCGTCAATTCCAACCGCCTCGGAAATATCATGGATGGTAGAATATTCACCGCGATCCAGTTTCCGATTCCAGTATTTTGCCCGTGCCAATGCACGGATGACGCCCATGTCAAGATTTTCAGTTCTTCCCTGCTCCTCCTCCATGATAATCTCTTTGCGTCCGGAACGCTTGACGAAAACATAATCGACGGTGATTTGGATGTTCCCATCCGGCAGAGTTTTAATTGTGTTCATGTTCCATCTCCATCATAAGGTTTTTCATGCCCTCGGTTTTTATCGTTATTTCAATATTTCCCTCGTTGACGGTCACCCGCTCGATGAGCAGTTTCAAGAGCCGGTTGCGTTCCGCCGGAAACAGTTCCTTCCAGAATCCGCTCAGATTTGCGAATGCGCTTGCCACGGAATCCCGGCTCATGTTTCCGTTTTCAGCCGTGAGGTCGATGAACGTTTGCGAATTGAACAGTTTTTGCAATTGCTCTATCACGAGTTTTTCAATGTCGCCTCCGGATATCCGGCGCACGGGACAGGACGGGCGCGTTCTTTTATAATCTTTTTCACAGATGTAGTAGAGGTAGTTTTTCCCTTTTTTGCCCGTGTATGTCGGTCCCATGGCACAATCGCAGTGTCCGCATTTAAGAAGCCCTCTCAAACTTGCCGACGTCTGCTGCCGCCGTGAATTTCCGTTTTCCGCCGCTGTATTTTCTTTCAGAATCTCATGCACGACATTCCAGAGCGTTTGACCGATTATTGCGGCATGGTCGCCCGGAAACACTTCACCCTTGTATTGTACTTTGCCGATATACGAGTGATTGTCCAGAATCCGGTAGACCATGGATGGATTGAAAAACTTTCCAGTCCGCGTTCGTATCCCGCCGTCGGTCAGTTCGTCGCAGACCTGTTTTACCGATGCTGTTTCAGAATACCGCTGGAACATGCGCTTGACGATTTCCGCTTGCTCCGGAACTATTTCAAGATGTTTATTTAACACCCTGTAACCGAAGGGCGTAACGCCTCCCACCCACAGACCCTTTTTCCTGCTTGCAGACATCTTATCACGGATTCTCTCGGCAATGACCTCACGCTCATATTGTGCGAATGTCACGAGAATATTCAACATCATTCTGCCGGAACTGGTACTCGTGTTTATGTCTTGCGTCACAGCCACGAAGGATGCTCCGAACTTATCGAATGTCTTGCTCAGTTCGGCAAAATCACATATGGAACGGCTCAGTCGGTCTATTTTATAAACCACCACCACATCAATTTTGCCGGACGCGATATCCTCCAGCAGTTTTTTCAATGCAGGGCGGTTCGTGTTGCCGCCGCTGAATCCGCCATCGTCATACCGTTCCGGCAGGCATATCCAGCCGCGTGTTTTCTGACTGGCAATGTAGTTTTCGCCGGATTCGCGTTGCGCGTCCAATGAGTTGAAATCCTGCTCCAAACCCTCCTCGTGGCTCTTCCGCGTATAGATTGCGCAACGGACTGCCTTGTTTTCTTTATCCATATTATTTCACTCCGAAGAAGGTTTTCCCGTTCCAGTGCGTTCCCGTGATTGCTTTTGCCACCGCCGAGAGCGATTTGAAGAAGATGCCGTTGTATTCAAATTTACCCTCGTCGCATAGAGTCACCTCATACTTTTTTCCCTTCCATATTCGCACCAGCCGCGTTCCGTGCAGAAGAGGCTTCGGCTTTTTCTCCGCAATCTTCGAACCGAGGATGACGGGATCGTTCTTTATGGAATCTTCCATTTTTTGTTCTTCGCGTTCGGTCAGGCCGCCAAAATGCAGTTCCTGGACGCGGAATGCCAGCCGCCGCCGGAGAGAGTCCACTTTGGTACAGCCGGTCTCGAATCCGTACAGTTCCTTGAATTTTTCCCGCAGGGCTGGCAGTCCCATCAGCTGGAACATACTCAGTTGCCGTATGATTGCGGTAGGTAGTTCATCTTGCTTTAACTTGTTCATTGTAAGCTCCTTTCGCTGTTGTGTCAATTAAGCGTTCATGATGCTCTTTATCCAATCCGTTTTCTCTGTTTTTCTCTTTAATTCTCCGAATCGCGCCTGCCGCGAGACGCGCTGCCATCCTGATATTTATCGGGACTTCGTTCATTTTTTGCTCCTGTATGGTTGCCGTTAAGGTGTCCATGCAGTTTCTTTGCCGGATTTCTAAAAGTGTGCGGTGTTTTTATGCCTTTTTCCAAGAATTCTTCTTGACTTTTATTCTTTGTTGCACTATAGTATAAACAGCAACGCAACAGAAAGGCATTGACGCAATGGCGGCAAGCATCGAATTCGGTCAGAAAATCAAAGAATTGAGGATGGCGAAGAAACACGTCGATCCCAGATTCACACTGCGCGGCTTCGCGGAGATGGTCGGAATCAGTCCGGCTCTGCTCTGCAGGGTTGAGGGCGGTGAGTTTTCTATTGGCGTCGAAAAAATCAAGATCATTGCTCAACTGCTTGAAGCCGATGCGGATGAATTGCTTGCGCTGGCAAAGCGCGTCGATCCCGATTTGAATGACTGCATTTTTCAGCGTCCCAAGGCAATGGCGCTTTTTCTCCGGACGGCAAGCGGTTTGTCCGAGGATGCCATGGAGCGCCTGAACGAGTACGCAAAACTGGAAGCAAAAATGCAGGCTGACAAGGAATCGAAGGCGCAGAACGGAGGCGGCGATGGGAATCGTCAATGAACCATATATTTCCAATAAGGAAATAGAAGCAGCCACTCTGAACCTGATTTCCGACTATGAAAAGAGATTCAACCAGAAGGTCACCGGACCGGTTGTACCCATTGATAGGATTATGAGCGCCCATCTGGATATTGAATACATGCCGGCCGATATAATCGGACAAACCCACAAAACCGACTGTCTGGCCCGTTTCCTTGTGGCGGATGACGGTTCCTTTGTTGTTGAGGTTGAAAAAACGTTATGGCCCGATGTGAATCCGTTGAATCTCGGTCGTTTCAATTTTACCTTGGCGCATGAAGCAATGCACCTCGTTTTGCACAAGCATGTTCTGCTTGAACATCTTGAGCAGACGCCGCTTCTTATTGGAAATCGGAAACAGGTTGTCTTGTGCCGTTCCAGCAAGAAGGATCGCCGGGAACTTCAAGCCGACATCGGAGCCGGATACTTGCTTATGCCGACAGAATTCATTTTGAACGAGTGGCGAAACCAGTTTGGTGAGGATGCCGGACCGCAAAACGTCCACGATGAGATTATGACGAAAGCGGAAGAACAAGGGAAAGATCCGAAAGACGTGCGCGATTCTATTTCCATTGAATTTGCGAACATTTTTGAGGTATCGCCGTATGCCATGCAGATTCGGCTTAGTAACATGAAACTTCTTGAACTGGAGGAAGCGCAGCCAACCCTGTTCTGAGTCCTTTTTTTGCCTTTTCTGTTAAGCGTTTAGTGCAACGATAAACAACAATATAGGAGACTTTAACGTGAGCAGCACTAATTACCATTTCAAGCGTTTTTGCCGTAGCGTCAACCGTTCGCTTCTGCAGGATTTCATCACTCAAACCGCACCGGAACTGATCGTCGATTGGAAGAAGGTGCTTGTCAAGAACGTCGACGCCCTGTACAGTGCCTTCCTTGATCTCGATAAGGAAGCCCATGACAGGCTGGATATGTATAGCAACGAGATTTTTGACGTTTTTGAGAATCCCGCAAGTGCTGTCACGATTCACGATCAAATCACGGAACGTAAGCTGAAAACCCCCGAGGGCTTTGCCGATTGGACGGATAATGACAAGGCTCTCTGGCTTTTCCTCAATGACCGCGATGCATGGAACGAACTGTTGCTCTGGGGAGCCGCCGATGCGAAATCGCGCGTACAATGGTTCTATCAGAAAATAGACTCCGCCGGTAACGGTCCGGGCGAATATACCGAGGAGCAAATCCACCTCATGGAACAGGAAATCAGTAAATACATCTATCTCATGGAAGGACGCGGATGCTTCTGTCGTTGCCATACGCCGCTTCGGCGGCAGGCTACCAAGGAGGAATGTTTCCTCATTTCCTTGAACGACCATCCGCATACCGAGGAGCAGTGGACTCACGATGGCGACCTGTCTGCGGAAGTCCATCGCGGCTCCTTTGAGATTGCCATGCTGTACAACTGGGAAGATAAAACGCTGAAAGTGAAAGCCGCCGGTGTCCGCGACCATAAAATACGCCTGTGCCGTATCTGGGCGCATTTTATGCGGAACGCTTCCATCACCGACTTGGAAACCGAAAAACTTGCTTTTCTGCTTGACCAGTTCCGCAATGGCGACATCAAACTGCCGCTTGACCAGCTTTGGGATATTGAGGCGGCGGAGATCACAGCAATTGGCTTTGGCATAAATGGAACGCGGACCGGCCGGGCAACGTTTGAAGACGAGGACGGCAGACTTCAAGAGAAAATAGACTATGCGGCACGTTTCGGCAATATTCCTTTTTCAACCATGGACATTTTCTATGTGCGGATTAAAATCCTCCTCGATAAGTCTTATGGTCGGTCAAGACATCAAACGCTGGAAGTCTTCTGCGACCGGAGCAATGTACCGAGCCTGAATGTAAAGGTCCAGAGTCCGCTGAATAATGCTCTGAAAGAATGGAAAATCGCCGCATGACGGATGTCCAGTTATTTTCGGAACGGCTCAACCTGATGTCACCGGAATGGTCGGCGGATGACCTTGAATTCATTTCGCCGTGCTGGAAACGGGACGGGATTCTGACTGGCACAAAGAAATACGACTATATGCGCTGTCCATGCGGCGAGGGACATACGGAAAATGTGTTCAAGCGTCTCGGCAATGACGGCAACCCGGAGTTTTATGTCCGGTGCCGTCTTACCGGGCAGAAGCAGACCGTGCGTCATGCCGACTTGATCGGATGGCAGTTTTCGCCCTGTGCGTTTACCAAGGAGCTTCGCAAGGCATTCCCATGCAAGGGCGACGTGGTGAATATTCTGCCGGAAAGATTATGGAAGGTCGGCTCGTCGGACACACCGATTGCCCAGCGGCGTCGGGACATCTATTTCACGCCATACCTTAACCGGGATTCCAATGCCGTGTTCAGCCAATTGCCAAATACAGATACGCCTCTGCTTATTTGCGGTTCGAGCCGGATGGAAAATTCGGAGGTCTTTCGCAACCGCGTATTCAGCGTCTATGACGTTGTCGGCATTGCCGCCGACCAATGGTACATTGATTACGCATACATGGAAGAGCAACTTGGCGGTCGGGAACATCCCGTTGAACGACCGAAGCCGAAAATCGGTCGAGGGCTTGATACCGTTGCCGCATTGGAAAGCGGTCTGGAAATTTGGATAGAATCCCAATACAAAACGTATTGTGAATGCAATTCACGGGAACGGGAATTCCACTTTGAAAGACCGACTATGGCAGTGCTGGCCGGGATGGTAGGGAAAAACAAATCCACGGTTTCCGATGCCTTGGAAATAAAACTCGCCATAGACAAACGGAAACACAACGGGCTGGCGGTTCTTTGGGAGACCGCGCAAAGCTGGGACGCAACACGCAGATACGGACAAAGACACTTCGGCGCTCCCGGGCGTCGATAACCCGATACAAAAAATTTGAAAGGAATAAAATGGCTACAATTTTAATCGTCGAGGATGATTCCGCTATGCTCGAAACAATCAAGGATATCCTTGAAATGGGCGGCTATCATTGCGATAGCGCAGAAAACACAACCGATGCACTCGATCTGCTTATGAAAAATGATTATGACGCGATTGTATCCGACATCGGACTCCCGGAACGGTTCGGTCGCATGTCCAATATGGAATACGGCTTTGAATTCATGCGCAGTGTAAAGGGCAGCAGACGGCTGGCACACATTCCGATTATCGCCGAGACCGGCTACAGCGAGGATGAAATATGGGATAAAGCCAAGAGTGCGGGTGTATCTGTGGTAATCCTGAAGACCAAAATTCTCGACGATCTTGTGCCAACCTTGGTATCGCTCGGCATCAAGGCATAGGCATTGTTGCCGGTTGCCGGTTGCCGGTTGCCTGAGAGATGGATTTTCTATCTTTCCGGCGTGATGTTTGTTTGACCACATGCAAGGGATGTGCGGAAGTTCCCGGCGTTAAGTCCTCACGCGAAAAAATAACGCCGACAAAATGGAACTGCAGAACAATGTGTTGTATCAACGTCCTGTTCGATGGAATGCGTCGACAAACGCAATATACTGATAATCAATGCAATAGAGTTGAGGACTCGATTCGGACGCAAAAGAGAGAGAATCGGGAGAAACGAGAGATTTGCCATGATTTTCCCGCATTCCGTCAGTCGGTAGAATTCTCTGTTTGGCGAAAATCGCCGTAAGTTGTTGCCGTTTACGGCAGAAGAAAAAAGAAAAGGCAGGTGCGTCTCTGGACACATCTGCCTATAACTTTTCTAAATGGTGGAG